>JBBAOD010000021.1:0-19768 GCA_040401635.1 Phycisphaerales bacterium | reverse complement strand
AGATCCGCGATTTCTGCTCAAAGACGTACGGTGTCACCTTTCCAATGATGTCGAAGGTGCAGACCAAAGCCGGGGAAGGCCAAAGCGAGATTTATGCATTTCTCAGCGCCGGCACCGGCAAATTGCCAAGCTGGAACTTTGGCAAATACGTGGTTGGCAAGGATGGCAAACCGGTTGCTTTCTATGGCTCGGGCGTGAAGCCGACTGGCGAAGAACTTCGCAAAGCAATCGAGCAAGCGTTGGCTGTGAAGCCCGTATCCTGAGCGCATGCATCTGATTTCATTCTGCCTCCGCCCGCGCCTATCCGCGGTGCTTGCTGTGCTGTCCATTTCGGCCGCAACCTGTGCGGGGGCGCTTGAAGACGCGCTTCGACTGGTGCCCGCTGACGCCGCTGGGGCGCTGGTGATTCCAAGCGTCAAGGGCGCGAGCGATGATTTGCAGTTGGCAATTGATCGAATGGGCAAAGCTGAGGCAGCACTGGGTGGCCGCCCAATCGATCTCTTGAAAGCGCAACTGGGTATCGGTGCAGGCTTTGATGATCGAGGCGCATTCGTTGCATGGGCCGCGCCGCGTGCAACCGGTTTCACCAACATCGCGGCGTTTCCGGTGACTGATGCGGATGCCTTCATTGCTGCAACGTTCATCGATGCGCCCGAACTCGGAACCGGCGCGATGCGTGCGCGCAATGCGCCGCGTGCTGTGTGGATTCGAAAGACTGCAAGCCACGTCTTGGTAGCCGACGCGCCTGATTCGCTCACCACCTGGGAACCGAAGGACGGCTTCGCAGCAACATTGACCACACGCGTCGGCAGGCGTGGTATGGAAATCATTCGCACTAGCGATTGTTTCTCATGGGCATCGGCGCCGGTGATGAAGTCACTCGCTGATATTGCGCGCAAAGCTGGCGAACTCGACATCACCGCAGCCAACATGTTGCCACGCGGCAAGGAGCCCGAGGCGACGCCAGCAGCAGCGCTGGAGACCATTGGCAAGAGTCGGGAGCGAGGAGCACAGATTCTTGCGCAAGTGACCGACGCAGTGTTCGCCATCGATTTCGATGCGCTTGCTGTTGGAATTCGCGCGTACGCCCGCTTCGACCCCGAAGGCGATGTTGCCAAGGCCATTCCTGCTGGCACCGCGCAGATTCATGACGTCACCGCATTGCTTGGTCGGCTTCCGGATGCCGCCTTCTACGGAGCCGCCGGCATTGATCTTGCAGCAATGGGTGGGGCGGCGCGTGTTCGTTCGTTCTTGGCCACTGTGCCCGGGAGTGAGCGTATGGCTCTGCCGCCGTGGCTCGACACGGTGCAAGACAAGGTCGAGCAGGTGCAGGCAGCGGCATATCCAAGCCGGCTTGGCATTGCAGTGGGCGGAATTCTCAATGACGCATCATTTGTAGTGGTGACCAAAGACACCGCAGCGGTCAAGGGTGCGCTTAAGTCATGGATCGAATCACAGAATGGTGAAGTCAACGGCATTCGCAGCGAGCCGACCTGGGAAGAATCGCGGCAGCTGAAGGATGGTTCAACCGTCTCTGCCTTTGCAGTAAAGGAAGTGGCGACCGGCCCCGGCGGTGACTTTATGGAGCGGCTCATCAAGCAATTCATTGTGAGTAGCCGCGGTCTGCACGGATTTGCGCGCGAACTGCCCGGCGCGTTGGTCGTCACCTACAGCCAGCGGACCGACGTATTGGATCGCGCATGTTTGGCTGCAACTGCCGGTAGTAAGAAGACGCTTGCAACGAACGGCATGGTGCGCGCCATGTCACCGTGGCTCGTCCCTGACGCTGATGCGGTTCTATTCATTGGTGTTGGTCAGTTGCTCACCGCGGCGCGGCAAGTAGCAGAATCCATACCTGGTGGCGCCGTCGACATGCTGCCGATTGCGCCCGAAGGCCTTGAGCCAATCGCCATGGCGACCCGGTCGCGCGATGCAACGTGGGAGTTTGCAGTGGTGATTCCATCCGGCGTCCTTGGCGTTGCATTTGATGCAGCAAAGTCGCAGGCGCGGCAATGAGTGCAGCGGGCGGCGTCTTGGTGGCGCGCTCGCACCGCTTTGTATGGGGAAGTGCAACGACACCGGTACTCATGGCGGTGCTGAACACCACGCCGGATAGTTTCAGCGATGGCGGAGTTCATTCCTCATGTGACGCCGCCATAGCGCACGGCAAACGGTGTATTCATGAAGGGGCTGGCATCGTGGATGTTGGCGGTGAATCCACTCGCCCCGGTGCAGCGCGAGTGGATATCGCTGAGCAGATCGCACGCACTCAGCCAGTGATCGCGGCGCTCGCACCGCTTAGTCCAATTTCTATTGACACAACGCGAGCAGAAGTGGCGCGTGCTGCGCTCGCCGCGGGCGCCTGCATCGTGAATGATGTGAGCGCCGCGCTTGATGATCCAGAAATTGTGGACGTGGCTTGCGCAGCGGGTGCGTCCATCATTCTCATGCATCGGCTGGCATCTCCAGACTCCGATCGCTGGAGTACTGAACATGACGCCCGTCGGACCTATGGCGATGTGGTGCACGACGTGCGGGACTGGCTTGGCGCCCGCGTGGCAGCAGTGCTGAAAGCCGGCATGCCGCGCGACCGCATTGCCATTGACCCTGGTCTTGGATTTGGCAAAGATGTGCAGCAGAACCTGGCACTGATCGCACGGCTTCAGGAGTTTGCAGAACTTGGTGTTCCGGTACTTGTGGGCGCGAGTCGCAAGAGTTTTCTTGGTGCCCTCACTGCTGAGCCTGATCCGGCGCAGCGGGATGCTGCATCGGTGGGGGCGGCTCTGGTGGCGGCATCGAACGGTGCAGCAATTCTGCGCGTTCACGCGGTGCGTGATCACGCGCACGCACTTGCCGCGTGGTCTGCTTTACGTAAGAAGTATTGACTAAAAACACTCGGGCGCCTGCCAGTGGTAAACGATGACCGGCAAGCGCCCGAGGGGATCAATCGACGCAGTGCGCCGAGATTCAGAGTGTTGTGTTACCGAACGCGCCGGCGTCGTCCGCGAAGTCCTGCCATTGCAAGAAACGCCAAGGCGCCTGGGGCCGGTACGTTGATGCCGTTGAGTACGAATGCCCCCGATGTGCCGTCGGGGATGGGAATCCATGTCCCCCATTCGGTTGGCGTATCGCCAACGGTTGCGTATGCCTGAGTAGCCGGAATGGATCCGTCCGCCAGACCATCAGTCCATGCGAATGAATCACCATCTGGGTTATTGAGGATGCCCCCGATAGTGATCATGTAGTTGCCAGCGCCGAGCGTGAAATTGCCCGACAGGGCGCTCGAGAGCCGGAAGACCGGGCTATATGTTGCGGCTGTGTAGTTACCCGTCAGAACCTGCGAAAATTGCCCGGTCTGAATAGACCAACTCTTGACGATCGGAAAGTTTGAAGTCCCGGTATCAGTGCGGAGAATCGAAATTTGCATGCCAATGATGTTGCTACTCAGGGCCGTCTGGTTCCACGGAGTGTTGGACTGGATGTACTCCGATGAACCCCAGAACGCGACATCGGTGATGGTGGACGACTGTCCGCTACCAACACTGAAACTCTGCCCGATCGCTTGCGAGTAGTAGTAACTACCGCCACTCTGCAGTGCGTCGGAGAAGGTTCCGTCCTGAACGTAATACCCAGTGGTCGGGTCTTGCACGGCCGGGTACGGCAGATTCTGCGCGATCGGAGTCGATTGCGCCAACGCCGGGCTTGATGCAACAGTGATAAATACTGACGCTGCGAATAAACGCATAGCGAGACCTTTCCTTCCGTGATGACCGCTTCTGGTAATGAAACGAGCCGTAACCGCGAGGCACAGCACAAAGAAAGTAACTCGGAACGGGGCCGGGGCAACTGGAAGCCGCCTGATATTTCGCTGAAACCGTAGATCTGTGCAGAATTCGTCCGATAGTGCCGGCTCCGGAGGGCTCCGGAGCCGGATTTCGCCCTTACCCGCCGCCCGGGCCCTTGCCGCCCGGCTTAGTCATCGAGGTCGGGTCGAGCAAGCGGTCGAGCAACTTCGGCTCCACCATCTTGTTGCGGAGCACGTACGCGCGGATGGTTTCGCCGCTCTTGTACGCCTCCTTGGCGGCCTTGGCGGCGTTGTCGTAGCCGATCACCGGCGCCAGGCTGGTGACCATCATCAGGCTGCGCTCCACGGTCTTTGCAGCATCAGGGTGAAGCTCCAAGCCTTCGATGCACTTGTCGCGGAACATGTCACAGGCGTTCGCCAGCAAGTCAATGGATTCGCACAGGCTGTCAGCGATCATGGGCATGGCTACATTGAGTTCCAAGAGGCTGCCAATGCCGCCGAATCCGCCGAGGGTGATGCATGCGTCATTGCCAACCACGCGACACGCCACCATCATGACACTTTCGCAGATGACCGGGTTGATCTTCCCAGGCATGATGCTGCTGCCCGGTTGCGTAGCAGGGAGCATCAGTTCTCCAAGTCCGCAGCGCGGTCCACTGCCGAGCCAGCGAATGTCATTGGCGATCTTGCTCATGCTGACCGCGATGGTTTTGAGCATGCCACTTGCTTCCACCACGCAGTCGCGGGTGGCCTGTGCTTCGAAGTGGTTGGCTGCTTCAGTAAAGGTGATGCCCAGTTCTTTGCTGAGAATCGCACTGACGGTGCGACCGAATTTTGGATTGGCGTTGATGCCTGTTCCGACCGCGGTGCCACCGATCGGCAGATTGCGTGCAAGAACGTCACGCGCCAATTCTGCGCGCGCAACGGCGTAGGCAATGGCGGCTGCGTAGCCGCCAAATTCCTGACCGACGCGGATGGGCGTCGCGTCCATCAAGTGCGTTCGACCAATCTTGACATGCTTGTCCCATACCTTTGCCTTGGCATCGAGTGCGCGATGCAAGCGCTTCAGTGCAGGCACCAATTGCTCATGAATAGCAACTGCGCCAGCCACTTGCATGGCAGTTGGAAATGTGTCGTTTGAACTTTGCCCGTAGTTGACATCATCATTCGGATGCAGCGGGTCCTTTGATCCGATCGGCTTGCCGCGCATGACACTGGCGGTGTTGGCGATCACCTCATTGACATTCATGTTGGTGCTGGTACCGGAACCAGTCTGATAAACATCAATCGGAAAGTGCCGCATCACTTGTGCGCGGCGATCCGCAAAGTCTTCCAGTAGACGCTCGCATGATTCAACAATGTCGTTTGCCTTGGCGCGCTTCAACTCGCCAAGCTTCAGGTTCGCTTGCGCACACGCGCGCTTGAGTTCGAGATACGAAGCAATCACTTGCGGCGGCAATGGTCGGCCGCTCACCGGAAAGTTCAGCACGGCGCGCTGCGTGGTGGCGCCGTGCAGCAATTCGTGATGAACATGCATCTCTCCCATGCTGTCGGACTCAATACGGGTATGGGTTTGCGCGGCAGTGGCGGATGCGGCCTTCTTGGTGCGTTTCGACATGGAGGTTGGCTTGTTCTTTGGCATGGACTTTGGCTTGTTCTGGGGCTTGTTCTGCGGCTTGTTCTTGGGATTGCCCTTGGGCGTCGCCGTTGGCATTTCGTGAGATCAGTATGGGCAATCATCGTAGCCATGACGTGTGTGCAGGGGGTGCGCGTGGCGGCTTACACTTTCGCTGTGCAACTTCAGAATAATTCTTCGGCCACCGGGAGTTCAGCGCCTCGCACCATGATTGTCGAGGACCTCTTTCTTGCCGCACTTGACGTTCCCGCAGCCGACCGTGCCGCATGGCTGACTGCACGTACTGACGTCAGCGCCGTGGAACGCGCGGCTGCCATGGCCATGGTGGCGGCCTTTGCGGCGGGTGCAGGCCGAGTGGACGCAGCGATGGGTGCCATGCGTATTGAACTGAGCGACGCCATGGCCCACGGTGACGGTAGTGCTGGTCGCTACGTGCTGTTGCACCGACTTGGTTCAGGTGGATTCGGAGATGTGTTCCTTGGTCGCCAAGAGCATCCGATACGGCGCCTTGTTGCTGTAAAGGTCTTGCGCGATGCGCTCTCTTCGCCCCTTGCACATGCGCGCTTTCGTGCGGAACAACAGGCGGTTGCAGCGCTCGATCACCCTGGCATTGCAGCAATGCTTGAGACCGGGGAATTGCCCGATGGTCGTCCATGGTTCGCTATGCCGTTCGTTGCTGGTTTGCCGATTACTGACTTTGCACGTGAGCATTCGCTTGGTGTGCATAGCCGGGTTCGTATGGTCACCGATGCATGTGATGCCGTTGAGCATGCGCACCGCCGTGGGGTGATTCACCGTGATTTAAAGCCTGCAAATGTGCTTGTTGCGGAAGATGCGGGAGTGGTTCGCCCGCGCGTCATTGACTTTGGTGTAGCAAAGTTGGCAGATGCCGCGTTCATGGGCGCAGGTACCAGTACGGTCGAGGGCGCCTTGGTGGGTACACCGGAGTACATGTCGCCCGAGCAAGCAGACGCTGCTCCGCCGGACACGCGTAGTGATGTGTTCTCATTGGGAATCATTCTTTATGAACTGCTTGCCGAGCGATTGCCGCGCAGTGCTGATGCGTTGCGGTCGGGTGGTCGCGCCGGGCTTGCAGCCGCCATTCGCGCGACTGCACCATCGGCGCCGTCGGTGTTTGCACCAGCGATGCGTTCAATTGATAGTGATCTTGATGCGGTGTGCATGCAAGCGATTGCCGCTGATGCCAGCGAGCGCTACCAGTCCGTGGGCGAACTGCGCGCGGACCTCCAGCGCTGGAGTGATGGCGAGACGCCATTGGCAGTGCACCCTTCGCAATTTGGACGCGCATGGCGGTTTGCACGTCGAAATTGGCGTGGTGTTACGGTGGCGGCGTTGGTGACATTGGCGCTGCTTGGATCCACGGCATTCTCAGTTCGGCAAGCCAATGCGGCGGAAGTGTCGCGCGCTGATGCGCAACGCCGTGCCGATCAGAATGCGCGGGTTTTGGAGTACATGACCGGGGTACTTGCAGGTGCCGATCCAACAGCGCAAGGTGGGCGCGAAGATGTCAGTGTGCGCGAACAGTTAGCGCTTGCAGTTGCCGACCTTGACAAGGGCGCGCTGCGCGATGCGCCTGGCGAAGCAGCAGAGATTCGCTACGCCATCGGCGGTGCATTCACGGGCATTGGTCGAACCGATGACGCCGTGCTGCAGTACCGCGCCGGCATAGATGCACTGGAAGTAAGCCACACGGATATGCCAGCGCTGGAGTGCAAACTTGCTATCCAGTGCTCTGCTGCTTTAGCGATTGCCAACCGCGGTGCCGAGGCGGTGGTGATGGCTCAGCGGGCGCTCGCAGTTGCAGACCGCGCCCAGGATGGAATACTGCGCGGGAGGTCGCTTTCCACACTCGCCGACGCGCAGCGCGTCGAGGCCACGGATATAGCAGCCGCCAGGCAAAACGCAGAAGAAGCGGTGCGCCTGCTGCGCTCAATTGCAGACGCACCGCGCGAAGAATTGGCATCAGCACTCAACAACCTTGGGATTGTTTATTTCATACTCGGGGAGATGGATTTAGGAATTGCTGCTAACGAGGAGGCGATTGAAATCAATCGTGCGCTCGGCAAGTCAAATAGCTACACCGCAATGTTTGATCTCCACAATCTCTCGTTGATTGAACGTGGCGTTGGTCGACTTGACGATGCAGAACGACACGCGCGCGAGGCGCTGGCAATTATTGAACAATTGGCTGGAATGGATCATCCAAATCGAGCGACCGTCCTCGGCGGCTTGGCGTTGATCAAGCGTGCCAAAGAAGAATTTGCAGAAGGTGAACAGTACGCTCGCGAGGGATTGCGGATCGTGAATGAATCAGATCAAGGATCATCGCCCGATGCTGCAATTGCCTACATGAATCTTGCCAGCCTATTGCGCGACCAAGATAAATATGCAGATGCGGTAGTAGCTGGCGGCGACGCGGTGCGGATATTGGATGGAGTGACGAGCGCTGACCCATGGCTATGTGCCGCGGCGCGGATGGCGCTCGGGCGCGCACTGACCGCCTTGAAGCGATATCCCGAGGCAGAACAACCCCTGCAAGAGGCATGGGTATTGCTTGAGCCGCTCGGTATTGACCCCAAGCGGCGGTCATCCGGCCTGCTGGCGTTGTGCCAGCTGTACAAAGCGTGGAATGCTGCTGACCCAGTAGCTCTTCCTGCAGAAAAACTGGAAGCTTGCCGGGAGCTTGTGCGTGCATTTGAGGCCGCACATCCGGGTTCAATTCCGGCTAACTCCTATTGACCAACGCATCCGGCGCAACGAGTTTTCTGGGTATTCTTTACCACGTTCATCTCGCAACACTCAGGACTCAACCTATGGGCTTCATCAAAGAATTCACGGATTTCGCGGTTAAAGGCAATGCACTCGACCTGGCGGTCGGTGTGATTCTTGGTGCCGCTTTCGGCAAGGTCGTGAACTCGATCGTCACCGATATTTTCATGCCACCACTTGGCTTGGCCATCGGCGGCGTGAATTTCACTGATCTGAAATGGGTCATCAAGCCAGCAGTGGCGGCGGCGGATGGCGTTGCGGCACAAGCAGCAGTTGCCATCACCTACGGCGCCTTCATCGATACGGTGGTTCAGTTTGGCATTGTGGCATTCAGCGTCTTTGTTGCTATTCGGTTCTTAAATAAACTGGCCAATCTCCGCAGCATGGCTGAAATCGCCAAGATTTCCGAGTTAGCAAATCGAGCCACTGATCGCGTAGCCGGCGCCGTTCGCCCTGGAGAGAAGAAGCCTGGCGCCTGAGCCGCTCAGCTGATTCGCCAACTCACATATTTGAGATCGAGGTACTCCTCGATGCCGTGGTGTCCGCCTTCGCGGCCCAGGCCACTGTGCTTCACTCCGCCGAACGGAGCCTGCGCGGTGGCTGGTAGTGCGTCATTGACTCCAACGATGCCGTATTGCAGCGCTTCCGCCACGCGCATGATCCGTGCACCGTCGGCGGTGAAGAGGTAGGCCGCGAGCCCGTACGGAGTGCCGTTGGCGATCGCCAATGCATCGGACTCGGTATCGAATGCGCAGACTGGTGCAATGGGACCGAAGGTTTCCTCGCGGAAGCACAACATCGCAGGGGTGACCCCGGAGAGAACGGTTGGTGCCATGAATCGGTTGGTGCCACCAGGTACGGCCACACGCGCGCCGCCAGTGGTTACTTGTGCGCCGTGCGCAAGCGCATCCGCCACATGTGCTTCGGCCTTACGAACACCAGCATCGTCGACCAGCGGTCCAACTTGCGTGCCCGGCGCACGGCCATCGCCAACTTTCAGCGCTGCCACCGCGGTAGTCAGCCGTTTAACAAATTCATCATGCACTCCGCGTTGCACCAAGAATCGGTTGGCGCACACACAGGTTTGCCCGGCATTGCGGAACTTGCTTGCCATGGCGCCAATAATGGCCTTATCGAGGTCTGCATCATTAAAGACAATGAATGGCGCGTGTCCGCCCAGTTCAAGGGAAACGCGCACCACGTTGGCGGCACTCTTCGCCAAGAGAATTCGACCCACTTCAGTGCTTCCCGTGAAACTGACATGGCGAACAGTGAGTCCATCAAAGAATGTGTCGGTGATGGCAGGTGCATCAAGTCCAGTGATGACGTTGAAGACACCGGCAGGGAATCCAGCTTCAACAGAAAGTTCTGCAACCGCCAGCGCGCTCAGCGGCGTTTGCTCTGCGGGTTTGACAACTTGCGTGCAACCAGCAGCCAGTGCGGGTCCCATCTTTCTGGTCACCATGGCAATCGGAAAGTTCCATGGAGTGATCGCTGCCGCCACGCCCGAGGGTTGACGGAGCACTAACAGGCGCTTGCCTGGATCACTCGCCGGAATCGTTTCGCCGTAGACACGTTTGCCTTCCTCGGCATACCACTCAAGAAAGCTAGCCGCGTACGCAACCTCCACGCGCGCCTCGGCGAGCGGCTTGCCGCACTCTTGGCTGCACAGGTCGGCAAGCCGCTCCACGTCGCGGAGCATGAGCTCTGCTAATCGGCGTAGGGGCTTGGCGCGTTCGATGGCCGCCATATCTTTCCACGCAGGAAATGCTCGCGCCGCTGCGTCAATAGCGGCGCGAGCATCACTCGCATTACCATCTGCAACGTGTGCAATCACTGCATCCGTCGCTGGATTGTGGACCGCAAAGGTGCGCCCGGAGCGCGCGGGGACGAATGTTCCGTCGATGAAGCACGAAGTCTGCATCGCGAGATGGTAAAGCCGGGGAGATCATGCCGTGTCGCGGCACAGGCAGCACGGGCGCGGTGGCGGAGGGAGCACGTGACGCACCGAGCGCCGCCGAATTAGGCCTTCAGCAAACCGTGCGCAGCCTCAAGGCTCTCGGCAATCGGCATAATTGTGTCGAGGCGCGAAGTCCGGATGGCGATCGCCACGGTATCGCTTGGAGTCAGCAGAATCAGGCGCTGCTCGCGCGCGGTCAGTGCTCGTGCGATCTGCACCAGGAGCCCCATGCCCAGCGATGCCATAAATGGAACCTCGGTGAGGTCAAGGATGGTGTGCTTGCGGCGCGTGGCGGTCGCAGCGGTGAGCTTGAGATCAATGGAGCCCACGCCCGCCATGTCGAGCGGCCCGATGATCTGCACATGCGTGAACGTATCCGCGGATTCGATGACGGTAATGGTGGTTGGCACGCATAGAGCCTAGCGCGGTAGGCACGGGCTCGACGGTTGCTCGCGTGCCCGATACTGGCTCAATCCCACCCAAAAAGGCAAGAGGCCAAAAGACAAGAGACCAGCATTGATTGCTGGCCTCTTGCGCTGCGAATGGACCTGATCGGGGTCGAACCGACGACCTCTTCCATGCCATGGAAGCGCTCTTCCAATTGAGCTACAGGCCCAGCGATTGGCACACCAGTCGGTGCGCCAAAGTGAATGGACATTATACCCGCGGGTTCGTGACGCACAAGCGCCGCGGGCGTGAAACACGCGCGCGGCGCTTGGATCAATAACACGTGGACAGGCAGCGTGCAGTAAGCGATTCGCGGGCAATCACTGCGCGGCAGTGATCGCGTTCACGTAGTCGCCCTTGGGACGAATACCGATCCATTTGCCTGCAGGCAGACCGTTCTTAAACAGGATCACCGTGGGGATCGATTGAATTCCGAGGCTCACCGCCAACTCCTGTGCACTGTCAATGTCCAACTTCCCAACCTTGGCTTTGCCCTTCACTTCGGTGGCTACCAGGTCGATGGTTGGGGCAAGCATGCGGCACGGGCCACACCACTCAGCCCAGAAATCAACAAGCACCGGAACGGCGGATTCCAGAACCTCTGACTGAAAGTTTGCGGCGGTAATTGTGATGGTGTCGGGTCCGGCCATTGTGTCGCTCCTGCTTGTGAATGCGCGTGCTTGGTTCCCGTAACGAACGGGGTACAAGCTCGCCCGGGACGGAAATGGTAGTCCGAGTAGGGAATTTGGGAATTGCACGAAAGTCGGTCATTCTGAGCGCCGATGCCAATCCCGTGACTACTTACCCCTCCTACGAGCATTGGCTTGTGCACCGCAGCGACACGGGCGACGTCCGTCATCGCTTGCAGGCCCCCGGCATTGTCAGCGTTGGTCGCGGTGCTACCAACGCGTTGGTGTTGACGCATCCAGCAGTGAGCCGAGATCACGCAGCGTTCGAGTGGACGCCCGACCCGGTCAGTGGCGGCACGTGGCGAATCACTGATCATGGCAGCGCTTCCGGTACACGCGTCAATGACGTGCAATTGGTGGCGTTCCAATCGCGGCCGCTATCGCCAGGTGATCGCGTTGCTATTGGGCCTATGGACTTTCAGTTTCAGCGTCCGGCGCCCGCGGAATCACAGACCATCATCAGCCATGCGCAGCCGCGGAGAACGGAGCGCATTGATGCACTTGCGCCGGCGGCACTAGAAGTAAAGCATCTTGACGCCGTACTTGCCATCGGTGCAGCGATTCATGCCGCCCAGGATGATCAGGCAATTGCTGACGCCGCGGTGGACGCCATCGCGCGCATCAGTGGATTTGCTGAAGTGGCATTTGTAAAGCAGTTGTCGACGGACGGCGCGCTGGTAGCTGTTGCATCGCGCGGTCCGCGTACCTGTCATGTGCGCTTGAGTCAAAGTGTTCTTGCGCGAGCACGGCTTGGAGCAGTGGTCGTCAGTGACGCTTGCGAAGCGGCGGATCAGCACCACACCTTGGCGCGCTTAAGCCTGGCACGGGTGGTGTGCGTGCCAGTTGAACTTGGAAATCGCTTCTTCGGGCTGCTGTATTTGGCTGACGGTGGCGCGTTTCGAACGCCGCTTGAACCAGTGGCCGCTCTGGTTCGATCGGTCGCCGCTGTGGCAGCACTTGCGCTTGCAAACATGGAACGGTTGCGAGTGAATGCTCAGCTTGAAGCGGAGCAGCGCGCCATGTTTGACGGAACCATGCATGCCTTGATTGCCACCATCGATGCCAAGGACCCGTACACGCGTGGTCACTCGGCGCGCGTTGCTGACTTTGCGCATCTCTTGGCTACCCATGCGGGTATGAATGAAGTTGATGCAGGCCGAGCCCGGCTATGCGGTCTTGTTCACGACATCGGCAAGATTGGTGTCAGCGAAGAGGTGTTGCGCAAGCCTGGCAAACTGAGTGATGAAGAGTTCCAGCAGATTGCTGCGCATCCAGTCATTGGTCACGACATCCTGCGCGGTATCCCACAGATGAGTGACATCTTGTGTGGCGTCATGCATCATCACGAACGCTTCGCGGGCGGCGGTTACCCGCATGGCATTTCCGGCGAGCGGATTCCCCTTCTTGGACGACTGATTTCCATCGCCGATGCACTTGATGCAATGACCACCAATCGCACCTACCGCAGCGCGCGTCCGATGTCGGTAGCGCTTGAAGAAATTGCACGGTGCGCAGGTACGCACTTTGATCCGGAGCTTGCGAAAGTCCTTGCGTCGATCGACCGCCGCAAACTGCAGGCGATTGTGGGACTGCATGTATTCAGTGCGCCTGCAACGCTTCCGGAACACCCAGTCAGCAGTTCTGAAGCGACCCTCGCTCGCATTCACCCAGAATTCACGCGTCGCACGGCGTAAGCCATTCGCCGTAATCCCAGGCGAAGAACAAAGACCGTCCAGGGAGTAGCACCGCGACCCCGCAGTGCCTTCTGCCACGCGTCTGGATCGCACGCAGCGCCGCGGGTACGCACGGTGACAATCCCGGCGTCGCGCTCAGCAAGCCACGCAGCAACGGTTTGTTCGCGTGCTGGCAATTCTTCAACTACCTCAAATTGTTCGAACCACTCCGCACACTCCTGAGCCAGCGGGGCGCAGTCATCCCGTGTCAATATTCCAAGTCCCGGTGCTGCATCGACGGCGCTCAACCGATCGGCAAACAGCCCGAGCAGCTTGGCTCGTTCAAGCGCCGGGTCCGGAACGAACATCATCCGCAACATGCGCGACGCACCAGTGGCGGCATCGCCAGGCGTGCCACTCACAGACGTGCCACTGCATGCGCGTGACGCAGTGCGTTGCCCGGGCGCCTGCGCTAACGCCCCTGACCACAGAACTTGCTGCAACAATCGACCTGATTCACTGATGAATTCCAGTTCATCGCTAGCCGCATATTCGGTTGCGTCAAGGTCCATACCGGGCCCAAGTTTGATTGCATACCCAGTGCGATCGCGCAGCAATTCACGCACGTTTTCGAGTGCCGGTAGCAGATCCGCGGCGCGGAAGATGCGATTGCCTCCAAACGAACGGCGTGCCGGATCCGCGTGCGCAAATGGTGCAGTGCCGGGGTCGGCAAGTACATCGGCACTGCGCACTGCAACGCCGGCGTTGCGTGCCGCCATCCATGCGCGCAGTGGATCAAGGTCAACACCAGTGGTCTCTGCAATGCGCGCCAATTCCATGAGATCGCCGCCGATACCGGTGCACAGGTCGTCGATGCGCGCGGCACCTGCGCGTTGGAATCGCGCCGCCTTCCAGCGCGCAGTCGCGGGAGAGCTGGACATTTCCACTCCGCTGCGGTCGCACCACAGTGTTTCCGCGCGCTCTGCAAACTTAGGTCGCGCGCGCAAGCGTGCGATGGCAAGTTCCATGGCAGCGTTGACTGTCTCTGCTGGCCACGTTCGCCGTAAACGTTCGATCACTGCAGCCGCAGGAGTTGAATCAATACCGCGCAACGACTCAAGCAGAGGCATTGCAGCGGGCAACGCAAGCGATTCCCAAGCGCTGAGGGCGCCGGTGACCGTCATTGCTTCACCGCTTCTCCATCTCCCGTGCACTGGCGGCATCGCCCAGCAGCACGGAGAGTGAGCGCAGATCGTCGGTGGAGTCCAGCACGATCTTCACGATGATGGTGAGCGGAACGGCAAAGAACATGCCGGCGATTCCCAGCAGGTAACCCCACACCACCAACGAGAGCAGCACCATGAGTGGCGAAAGTCCCAGTCGCGAACCAAGCATCTTCGGCTGCAGCACGCTGCCGATGAGAACGCCAGAGAGGCCTTGTACCACCGCCATCGCAATCGCAACGCCCCAACCATGCGTCACCAGTGCAATGGCAACCACCAACAGGCTGGCCACAATGGCGCCGATGGTGGGGATGTAATTCAAGAAGAAGACCAAGAACGAAAGTAGGAATGCAAAGGGAATACCAAGGGAGATGCAGGCAATCCAGTTGATGACGGCGAGCACCACGTTCAATTGGGTAATCACCACGAGGAACGATCGAATCTTGTCGGCAACATTGCCAAGCCCGCTGCTTTGCATCGCGTGTGGAAACGCAACGCGCATCTTCGATGGAAAGCTTGATGCTTCGGCAATGATGAAGGCGCTGACCAGAAGTACGAACAGAAAATTCTGCAGCACCTTGGCCATGGAGATCAGGATCACATCTGCAAAGTCAGTAATTTTCCATGCGTGCGCCTCGCGCAGCAGGCGTTCTGGATCAATGTCAACGCCACGTTGCTGCAGCGATTCCAGGCCGGAAAGCAGCAGTTCATCAATGCGGCGCTCATACTCTGGTAGCAACGGCTTAATCGATGCCGCTGACTGACTGAGGTAGTAGCCAAGACCAAGCGCACCGCCGATGGTGAGTAGCAGCACAATGAGTAGTGCTAACCAACGCGGTACTCCTAACTTTCCTTGCAGTAGCGTCAGGGGCAGGATGGCGATCATGGAGATGAATGCCGCTGCCAAGATGGGTGTGATGATCCCCGCGGCTTCACGCACGCCGGCGGCGATGACAACAATCGCCGCCAGCGTCAAGAGAATGGATCGCCCGGTGCCAGTGGCAGGCGCGGTGGGTGCGGGAATTGGTTCCTGGAATGGCATGGAGTTCTTGGAAGTCAGGATGGTTTGTTGGGGGTCACTGGTGTCGCAGGCGTCACCGGTTGCACCGGTTGCATCGGTGTCATCGGCGATGCAGGCGTAACTGGTGCAACAGGCGCCGCCGGTGCCGCTGCCAGTGTTCTAATTCGAATGTTTCGGTACTGGACATAGTCACCGTGTCCCAGGAAGCCGATCTTTCCAGTGCTACGGCGCGCTCCTGGGTGTTCCTTGCCGCTGAGTGTTCCGTCCTTCATCGCGGCATCAAGGTCAATGTCAAGAATCACCGTGTTGTTGAGGGTGACCTTGGCGTGCCGGCCATCAAGAATAATTTCTTGGTCGTTCCACTCGCCCACGGGGCGCATCGCGGCGGCCGCGTTCTTGGATGGCGCAATGCCGTACACGCTGCCGTGGTGCTGCCAGTCCTTCAGCCAGCCCTTGTACTTTTCGTTGGCATCGTCAAGAACTTGAAACTCCATTCCTTCGTATGCCGCATCGCCGATGCCGGGGGCACGCACGCCAATGCCGTTATTTGCACCAGCCGAAAGTTTGAACTGCAGACGTAAAACAAAGTTTGCGTAGTCGCTCGCGGTGAACAGGTCGGTTCCCTTTGGACCGCAGGTGACCGCGGCAGATTCCACGGAGTAACCGGTGGTGTCACCAACCCATCCTCGCAGGTCGGTTCCATTAAAGAGCGACACAAAATCCGCTTCAGTTGCGGGTGGTGCAACCGTGGCACTGGCCATGATTGCAGCAAGGAGCGAATTGCAAACGGTGATCATTGGGGCACGCTACCACGGAATATTGCGTAATCCTGAACGAGTGTGAACAGGTCGCACGCATCGGACCGGACTACAATGAGGTCAAATGCGAACTGAACCTCGGAACTCCGTCATCAACAGTCGAACCATCGCCATCGCCTCGCTCATCGCCGCGACAGCATCGCTTGCCGTTGCCGCGTTGCCAGCTGCGCCACCGTCACTTGCGGCACCGGCGCCGAGTTCGCCCGCAGTGAATTCGCCAACTCAAGCAATCAAGGCTGTCAAGCCTGCACCGATGCCGAAACTCAAGCTGCAGCGCGTTGCGCCGGAAGTGGTGTTGCGCCGTCCGATACAAGTGCTCTTTGAGCCAGCGAGCGACAAGCGCATGTATGTGGTGGAGCAAGCGGGGCGCATATTGGTGATCGACCCCGCTGATCGCGAAGCAAAGGAAGCGCCAGTCTTTCTTGATATGCGCAAGCAAGTGAATAGCCGCGGCAATGAAGAAGGTCTCTTGTCGGTGGTGTTCCACCCAGACTTTGCGAAGAACCACTTCTTCTTTACGTACTACACCGCGATGAACGAAGACAACAAGCGCGTAGATGTTCTCTCCCGCTGGTCCGTTGATAAGGAAACCCAAGTTGCCAAACCGGATAGCGAGAGCATTCTCCTCACGGTGGATGATCCGTATTCCAATCACAATGGTGGAACAGTGCTCTTTGGTCGGGATGGCATGCTCTATCTCAGTTGTGGAGACGGTGGCGCCGCCAATGACCCGCTGTTCGCTGGGCAAGATCTGAGCTCGCTGCTTGCAAAAGTCTTGCGCATTGATGTTGATCACCCGGAGGGCGACCGCCCGTACGGAACTCCCAAGGACAATCCATTCATTTCCGTGCCCGGTGCGCGGTCTGAAATCTGGGCGTACGGGCTGCGCAACGTGTGGCGCATGTCCTTCGATCGCACCACAGGAGAGTTGTGGGCCGGCGACGTTGGACAGAATCAGTACGAGGAAGTGGATGTAGTAGTCAAGGGCGGAAACTACGGATGGAACACCCGCGAGGGCTTGCATGAATTTGCCGGCGGCCAAGCAGGTAAGTTTGGAAGCGATTACATCAGTCCGATCGTGGAGTACTCGCACAGTGACGGTGTCAGCATCACCGGTGGATATGTCTCTCGTTGTGCCAAGTACCCGACAATGGATGGCGTCTATCTCTACGCAGACTTGGTGTCCTGCCACGTCTGGGGACTGCGAGCCGACAAGGGAACGTTGCTTGCTGGTCCGGAAGTACTGCTCACCACCCGGAATCAACTACCCACCAGCTTTGGTGAGGCCAACGATGGATCGCTTTATCTAGTGACCTTTGAAGGTAGCCAGGATCCACGCGCCAAAGGGGCGGTGTGGCTCATTGCGCCAGCGCAGTAAGCGCATAGACTTTCAAGATGCTTGCACGCACCACTTTGAGTCCGATTCACATGGCATCTCGTTCCTACATGTACGCCGGTGCTCCGATAGTGCTGTTGGCACTCGTGTGTGCCTGTGATTCGGAGAACGATGGTGACTTGTGGGGTGACTCCATGTCGCCCACGCAAATGCAGCGCGCCGACCAAGGTCCTGGGCCCGGAGGCAATCTGTTCGCAACCACCGAGGGGGACAGCGACGATCCATTTGTCGACAACCCGAATTATCCGTTTGTGAGTGGGCCGTGGTGGTCTAATCCGGCTTACAACGGCGGCTGATTTGATGGGCTCAAGCCCGTACACTCCCGGCATGCCGCGGCATCTTCTGCAACTTGAGGGCCTGGAGGCCTCCGAACTCACGGCGCTCCTTGATCGCGCTGAGGCGTTTATTCCTGCAGCGCGCGGGGAGGTTCCTGCCACTCCGGTGCTTGCGGGGCGCTTGGTAGCCAACTTGTTCTTCGAAGACTCCACCCGGACACGCTTGAGCTTTGAGGCGGCCGCTGCACGACTGGGGGCCCGGGCGATTGCGCTTCAGGGCTCGGGCTCCAGCACCAGTAAGGGCGAGACATTCCTAGACACCGCCTTGAATGTGGAGGCGTTGGGTGTAGATGCCATCATCGTGCGTACCAATCTTTCCGGCGGACCGAACCAACTAGCGCGCCACGTTCAGTGCTCCGTCATTAATGCCGGGGATGGCCGCCATGAACATCCCACCCAGGGCCTGCTGGATTGTTTGACAATTCGGAAGGCATTAGGCGCGATTAAGGGAGCAAATGTTGCGATCGTGGGCGATATTGCCAATAGTCGCGTCGCCCGCAGCGCGCTCCATGCCCTGACAACCCTGGGCGCCAACGTACGCCTCATTGGCCCGCCAACACTGTTGCCGCGCGGCTTTGCAACGGTGGCTAAATATCACGAACGTGTGGCGATTTCACACGATCTAGAGTCTAATTTACATGATCTTGATGCGATCGTCATGCTCCGTGTGCAGGTCGAACGCGCTGCCGGCGGGGCGATCGCCTCTGATTATCGGCTCCAATACGGACTCACTCGCGACCGGGCCAGTCGATTGCCCTCGCACTGCATTGTCATGCACCCCGGACCGGTGAATCGCGGTGTGGAGGTGGATGACGACGTGGCTGACGACCGCCGCCTTAGCCAAATCCTTCGCCAAGTGACTCACGGGGTGGCTGTTCGGATGGCAGTTCTCGAGCAGACGATTTCAGGTTAGAAGTTTGTTCGGGGTCTACTTCCATAATCGTCGCAGATGGGGGTGAAGGTACCCTGCGGTGCTTGCCGATACCCCATGCGTCCGCTCGACTTATTTGCTCGCGCGGCATGGGTGGTGTTGATTCGGTCGGCGATGTTTAGCCCGGCCTTCCTCCGAAGAGGTTCTGTCACATGATTTTGGTCCGGACTGCAAAGCCAACTCGATCAGACTGCCCTTCAGTGCAAGCCCATGCTCGGTTGCCGTTGGTCCTTGGTTTGTCGGTTGTTGTGGCCCTGACAGGCTGCGATTACGACAGCTGGATGGATCCAAGCCGAACCGGTTACTTTGAGCACACCCCCACGTCCATCCCCATCCTTCGCAAGATCGATGTGATTGAAGTTGATGAAGACGCTTTTGCTACCGAGATGGGTCCGCCGACTGCAACTGACTTGGTTGCTGGGTCCCCGGAGTACATCTTTGCTGCCGGTGACGGCATTGATGTGCAAATCAATGACCTCTTTCAGGTGGACAAGCCAGAGCAGTTCAAGCGCACCATCGATCAGTCCGGCAAGATCTTGCTGCCGATTGTTGGTTCGATTCAAGCGGCAGGAATGTCGCAGACCGACCTGGTTGCCGCGATCACCGAAAAACTCAGGCCGATCATTCGTGATCCACGCGTTGACGTCACCATCCTTGAGGGTCGAGCCTTCACGTTCATGGTTGACGGCGAAGTACGCAATGCCGGCGTGTATTCGCTCTCGCGCCCAGACTTTGATATTGAGCAAGCGGTTGCACTTGCAGGCGGAGCCAATCAAGGTGTTCGTCGCGTTCGCATTGTGCGCACCCTGAAGCTCGATGAAAGTGCTGCGAAGGAGATGTCAGCTGGCGGGACAACACCTGCCGCCGCTGCTGGTACTGCCGCAGGAAAGCCGAGCACCACTCCGAACGCAGCTTCGCCATCGACGCCGGCCGTTCCCGCCGAACCACCACCGAGTGTGGACGATCTACTGAAGCAGATTCAGGCGCCGGCTGCTGCTGCGCCGGGCACGGCACCCAGCGCTGCGCCATCCGATCCAAGCCAGC
>JBBAOD010000020.1:18901-20004 GCA_040401635.1 Phycisphaerales bacterium | reverse complement strand
TCCCCGCCATGCGCACGATTTCGGTTGGCGTGAGTAGCCGGTCAGCAGGTTGAAACCGAACATCAGGTTCCATGCAGTAGACGCATCGAAAGTTGCAGCGGTCGGTGATACTGATTCGCAAATCCAGGATGGTGCGGCCGTGCGAATCGATCATGCGCCGTCCCGCCCGGACCGCATCCGGCGCGGCTGGTAGTGGTTGCTGCTGGGCCCGTTCCAATCCAGCACTTCCGGCTTTGATTTGCGGCAGTGCGATCGCGCCTGCGGACGCTGTGCCGCTCCCGGCGCGTGCCAGTGCGGCAACGTTGGTAGTGCCGATCGAGTGTGGCGCATCGGTTCGCAAGGCGTGGTGAGGGTAGCACGCCGTGCACGGGGGACTGCGGCGCTCCGCGGCGTGCGCATGACCGGCGGCGGTACCTTCTGAGGGAATGGAGACCCCAGGATCCATCGAAGTATTCGTCCTGATGCTCGCAGTCGTTGCCGCGCTCTACGCAAGTGTTGGCCACGGCGGTGCGTCGGGCTATTTGGCGGTGATGGCCTTGTTTGGCATCAGCGCAACGGTGATGCGTCCCATTGCACTGATACTGAACGTCTTGGTGTCGCTGCTCGCCACGGTGATGTTCGCTCGTGCGGGGCAGATTCGTTGGCGCATGCTGATGCCGTTCATTGCTGCCTCAGTTCCCATGGCATTCCTGGGAGGGACGCGCACGCTGCAGGACAGCAGCTTTCGGATAGTGATGGCCGTGGTGCTGGTATTCGTTGCGGTGCGGCTCTTTGTTCCCGCGCTGCAACGACCGGCTCGAACGTTGTCGCTGCCGATCGCCCTTGCTATCGGTGCAGTCATCGGGGCACTCTCTGGTCTCATTGGTGTGGGTGGTGGCATCTTTCTCACCCCGCTCCTGATCTTGTGGGGTTGGTCAACACCACGCGAGGCCGCCGCTGTGTCCGCGCCGTTCATTCTGGTCAACTCGATGGCCGGTCTTGCTGGAATGATGACCCAGGGAATTCACTGTGAGCACTGGATTTGGTGGGCGTGCGCTGCCGTTGCTGTCGGCGGGTGGATTGGTGCGCAGTGGAGCATCTGCGGCGCGTCGCAGCGGACGTTG
>JBBAOD010000020.1:0-18891 GCA_040401635.1 Phycisphaerales bacterium | reverse complement strand
TGTATTGCTCGGAGTGGTAATTCTGGTGGCGGCTATGAAATTTGTGCTGGTCTAAAGCAGACGTGGCGCGTACATTTCCCGCCATGCCCCTCTTGAATCCTGGCCGCAAGGCTGCCGCGTTCTCCGCTCCCGACCAAACTGGCACGCTCCGAACGCTTGCCGAATTCAAGGGTCGGTCCGTCGTGCTGTATTTCTATCCAAAGGATGACACGCCCGGTTGCACCGTGGAAGCGTGCTCCTTCCGTGACGGGTGGGCGAAGTTGCGCAAGGCCGGTATTGAGGTACTGGGTGTCAGCCCAGACGGCACTGCGAGCCATGTGAAGTTCATCAAGAAATACAAGCTGCCGTTCGCGTTACTCGCGGACGAGCCCGCGGCCGGGAAGGCTCCGAAGCTGTGCACCGCCTATGGAACGTGGCAAGAAAAATCCATGTACGGCAAGAAATACATGGGCGTTGCGCGCACCACCTACCTGATTGGTCCAGATGGCAAAGTGGCCGCACGCTTCGACAAGGTGAAGCCCGAAGGCCACGCCGACGAGATCCTTGCCGCCGCCGCCGCGCTAGGCTCTGCACCATGCACGCCGTCGAAATCCGTTTCCTCCGCCTCCACCAAGGCGCTCAGCTCCCCGAGTACCAAACCGAGCACGCGGCGGGCCTCGACCTCCACGCCTGCATCGAAGCGCCGGTGACACTTGCGCCTGGTGACATCGCCATGATTCCTTGTGGATTTGCCATAGCAATTCCACATGGCTTTGAAGCGCAAGTTCGACCGCGGTCGGGTCTTGCCACGAAGCACGGAATTGGCATGCCGAATGCGCCAGGCACCGTCGATAGTGATTACCGCGGTGAGATGAAGGTGCCGTTGGTGAATCTTGGTCGCGCAGCATTTACGGTGGAGCACGGGATGCGGATCGCGCAGATGGTGGTGGCGCCGGTGGCGCGCGCCACGGTCTGTGTGGTCGAAGAACTCGACGGGACCTCGCGCGGCGCTGGTGGATTTGGCAGTACTGGGCGCTGACCGGAAGCGCGCCGCTCCGTATCATCTCGGAATGACCACTGCGACCGCCCGTGAAGTCACCGTCCCGCTCCTTGACCTCAAGGCTCAATACGCCACGATCCGTGCTGAGATTGAGCCAGCAGTGCTTGCGGTGATGGAGAGCCAGTACTTCATTGGCGGTCCCAAGATCGACGAGCTTGAGAAGGAAGTGGCCGCCTATTGCCACGCCAAGCATGCGATCGGATGCGCCAACGGTTCCGACGCCATTCTGCTTGCTCTACAAGCACTTGATGTTGGTCCTGGCGATGAAGTGATTCTTCCGACGTTCACCTTCTTCGCTACTGCCGGCAGCGTGCATCGCCTGGGCGCACGCCCGGTCTTTGTGGACATCGACCCAACCACCTACAACATTTGCCCAAAGTCAACTGAAGAAGCCTTCGGATGCTGCAAGAAGGTCAAGTGCTTGATGCCCGTGCATCTCTTTGGTCAAGCGGCGGATCTTGACAGCATCATGGCGATCGCCAAGGCGCGGAACCTGACGGTGGTTGAAGACTGCGCGCAAGCCATCGGCACGGAAGATGTGCACGGACGCCGCGTCGGAAGCGTTGGCGACATTGGCACCTACAGCTTCTTCCCCTCGAAGAACCTTGGTGGATTTGGCGATGGCGGCATTATGGCCACCAACTCCGATGTTCACGCTGCCCGTATGAAGCGCCTGCGCAATCACGGCATGGAGCCAAAGTATTTCCACCAGGAAATCGGCATGAACTCGCGCCTGGATGCGCTGCAGGCTGCGGTGCTCAGCATCAAGCTCCGGCACCTTGATTCGTGGAGTAACGCGCGCCAGCGCAATGCCGCGTGGTACGACGAATTCTTCACCGCGCATGGTGCCACCGACAGCTCAGTTCCAGTGGACGCGGGCGGGCTTCCGCTTCGTTTCCCGAAGGCGCCGACCGCTGGTCGTCACATCTACAACCAGTACGTGATCCGCGTGCCAGCGCGTATCCGTGATGCCGTGCGCGATGAACTCACCAAGCGCAAGATTGGCACCGAGATTTACTACCCGCTCTGCTTGCATATGCAGGAGTGCTTCAAATTCTTGGGATACCAGAAGGGCGTGTTCCCGCATTCGGAGCGAGCCGCGCTGGAAACGATTGCCATGCCGATTTATGGCGAGCTCACCGAAGCACAGCGCCACTGGGTTGCCGAGAGCGTTGTGGAAACGGTCAAGAAGCTCGCCTGATCGCTCAAGCGTTGATGGTAATCCGTCGGACTTCGTCTCGCTGCGTGCGCTTCTTTCACGCCAGCGCAGATAGTCCCGTGAGTCCAATGGGCTCGCGTGCAAAGAACGGCTCCGCGCTTGCTGTACCGATGCGACTACCGAAGTACGTACCGGCCGCGTCAAGCCAGTCCACCACCCGTCTGTTTCCCGGATTGTCCACAAACTGGCTTCGATACGCCAACACTGCATTGCGTTTCTGCTCACTAAAGCCCGTGGTATCGAACACGAACGACGGCTGCGGCACGATGCGTAAGTGCGTCGCGTAGTAGTGAAACAACCACTTCGGGTAGATCGGTTCGCCGGCCAAGCCACAGTTGGTGAGTTTGGCGTCAAAGCGCGCGTCTTCAACAATGCGGGTACCAGCAAGGTGATCTGGGTGCGCGTCTTCGTAGTACGGAACAAAGATCATCTCGGCGCGAAAAGTGCGGATCACCGAAGCAACTTTGTGCCGTGCTTCGATCGAATGCGTCACGGTGCGATTGGGTAAGTCGAGCGTGATCCGCTCTGCGCCAAGAATGCGCGCGGCCTCTGCGGACTCGCGCGCCCGTGTGGCTCGATCACCAAAGGGTGTGGGCTCGCCATCGGTCAGGTCCAACAACAGCACGCGATGTCCCTGCGATACCAAGCGGGCAATGGTGCCGCCCATGCCAAGTTCTTGATCGTCGGGATGCGGTCCTGCAACAAGAATGTTCATGCGCAAAGCCTAGCGGCGCTTTGGGGAAGCGCCGGCCGGAGTGGCGGGGCGGGCGGCAATTTCTGCTGCCAAGCGCTTGAGTGCAGCCAATCGTGCCACATCACCGTCAAGTCGCCCTGCAAATTCAGCGCAAATCACGGTTGTCAGGGTCTGCAACTCCTTGGCGACTTCGCTCTGGCGGAGCGAGCGCGCTCGGGTTACTTCCGTCAAACAGCGGGCGAGCTGCATGAGGAGGGCGCGGTCGGAAGCCAAGTATGCGTCCCTGACCGGTGCGTCTCGGACTGCCGCAAGCCGTGCGCCAAGTGTGTTGCGTGTTGCCAGCCATGGCTCCAGCGTTTCCGCCAGCCGCGCCACTACCACCATGAGCGGCAAATCTGCCTCCACGTTGGCAATATCGGCTTCCGCAGCTTCATCTTGCCCAGCGAGAAATGCTTCGAGCGCAAGCGCGCTGCGCGCAGCAATGGCTTTCGGGTGCGGCATCCATCCATCAGCAGGTGCTGCAAAGCCACCCCATGCGTTGAGTTGGCTCTCTGCACCTTCGTGGCTCTGCAGTGCTGCGGACCACTCCAACACTTCTGTCATTCGTGATCCTTGCAACATGCGTCGCGACGCTTCTGTGTTTGCCTTGCCACTTGCCCATGCTGCCGCCCATGTACTTCTTCGGCGGTCGAGTTCCTGCAGTAATTCACTTGATCGCCCCGAACACGCGTTGATGGCCGCTGGATCTCCGCGTCGAACCATGCGTTCGAACCGACCGGCAACCAGCAGATCTGCTTCGGTAGCGAACATATCCATGGCATCGCGGGCTGCCTTGCCGCGCGTGGGATCGCGCAATGCTGCCGCCCATCCTTTTGTGACTGACTCGAATGCAGCGCGGGACGGTGCGCGTACCGCGCCGACCGTATCGACCCATCCTTGCATGGCGCCAATGCGTAGCAGATCGGCAGCGTCGTCTTGCAGTGACTTGACCGCCAGATCAGTGTCAGCGTTCGCACCACGTGCCAAATCAGGCAGTCCCACCGCAACGCGAACGCTGCGAGTGATGGCGCGCGTGCGCAATTCGGTTGCCACGGCACGCAGGTCTTTTTTTAGTGATGCAGGGTCAAACGTCACGCAGGTCACTTCGGCTGCAACAGCATCAGCACATCGCTGTGCATGTTCGCTGCTGAATGCGCCAGCCAATGCGCGCAGACCTTGGCATACGGCCTCACTCGTCCAGCCATCGGGCTGATTTGCCAAAGCGGTCCCGGCTTCGATCGCTCGCGTGCATTCAGTGATTGCCTGCATGCTGGAAGCGTCGCGCGCGCCCTGAGCGCGCTGGTATGCCGCGGCAAGTGCTTGGCGTGTTTCTGGATCGATCCACGTAGCGGCAGCCAATACGGTGTCCGGATCGCGCGGAGTGACCGCCGGTGTGAGCGTGAAATCGCTGCGCGCTGGCCAAGCCGTCGTCGATGGTGCAGGAATGCGAGATTCCAACATCGCGACAGCTTGCTCCAACGGCAAGAGGATGGGCGCGAGAGTCACCTCTGGATGATCGGATGTCGGCAGCGGCTCAAGTCCGTTGGCACTCGCTTGAACAAAGCGCAGTAGCGCTTCGTCAACGGCCTTACGATCAATGCCCGTGGCGAGTGGATTGCTGAGTGTCTGATCAAGTTCCGCACGCGCGGCCGCCATTCGCAGTCCGGCGATCACCATCGCTTGCGAATCAAACGGAGCTGCCGCACCGTGAAAGAGCAGATCAAACGCCACGCGGCGAAAGTTCACCCGTGCATCACGGGTGAGCCCAGCCGTTTGCGTCGCCAGTGCATCCATCTCTGTTCGCAAGGTGCGCGCCGCATCAAGTGCGGCGTTGCTATCCGTCAGGGAACGCGGTAATTCCAGCGCAGCCCCACCGCACAACAGTGATGTCGTTCGTGCCGAAGCGCTCGCAGTCATATGCAGCGTCCCGAGCACACAAAGCAGTGCGCAAGCAGCGCGAACCGCCCGGATCATGCATCGGCCTCATTGGTTGGCAGAGCGCCGTATCGAGCCCATTCCAGTCGAAGACCATGTGGCGGCATGGTTGGACCAGTGGCCGTGCGGTTGCATGTAACGAGTGCTTCGCGTACGTGCGCTACATCAATCTTCCCACGGCCAACTTCAACGAGCGTTCCGGCGATGATTCGCACCATGTTGTAGAGAAATCCGTTACCTGCTACTTCAATGGTGATACGCCCAGGCTGCGGAGAGATCACCGTGCATCCATAGATCGATCGCACCGTCGTTTCGCGACCGTGACTCGCCTGTGCAAACGCTGCAAAGTCATGCGTGCCCACCAGCACTGCCGCCGCGGCGGCCATGCGTGTGTGATCAAGGGGGTGTCTAGTGCTCCACACATACCGTTTCTCAAAGAGCAGATTCCCGTCAGTGCCCAGGTCGCCATGTGCAATCGAGTAGCGGTAGCACTTACTCACGCAATCAGAAATCGGATTAAAGTGTGGGTCAGCCACTTCCGCGGAACGAACACGGACATCGCGCGGCAGCCGTGCATTGATCGCCAACGCCATGCGCTCCACCGGGATGCGCGTTTCAGCGGTGAAGGCGGCGACTTGTCCAAATCCATGCACTCCCGAATCCGTGCGGCTTGCGCCCATCACGATCACTCGGCGCTTCACGGCCGTGGCAACAGCAGCCTCCAGCACGCCTTGCACCGTGCGCAGTGACGGCGCGCCTGGTGGATCTTGGCGCTGCCAACCGTGGAAATGGGTGCCGTCGTAGGCGACGACCAGTCGGAAACGCGGCATCGTGTCAGGATAGGGGGGATGTGACCGTGCTGCAGTTATCGGCGGCAACACCGGTGGAATTGGAGGAAGTTGGCGCGCTCGCCCCGATGAACGGCAGGATATATGGCATCAAGCCATCGGAATTTGAACCGTTCGCGAACTAAGGTTGGACAAATTGCGTGTTGCCCATACATTCATTCATGCCGGGCGAGGTGCCCGAGCAGATTCCATTCTCAGCACCCGATTCAGGGGATGCGCGCACGCAAGCAGGAGCCACTCTACACATGAAGAACTACTACTTTGTTGCATCGTCGGCGCTGATTCTCAGCGCATCCACCTTTGCTCAGATCGCCATCGATGGCACTGCCGAGGCGGCCTATGGACCAGCCGCGGTCGTTCAGTCCGTGGGCACAGGCTTTGGCGACAGCACCGACGGCCTCAAGGGCACCTGCAACGGCAGCGAACTTGATGGCGGGTTCGCGAGCCTCGATGCGGTCGGCGGCTACCTGTATCTGACGCTCGCCGGCAACATGCAGAGCAACTTCAATAAGTTTGAAATGTTCATCGACTGCAAGGCGGGTGCTGGTCAGAATCAGCTTCGCAGCGACAATCCCGACGTTGACTTCAACGGTCTCAATCGCATGGGTGCTAACGCTGCCAGCGGGCTCCCTGGTCTCAAGTTTGACGCCGGATTTGACGCAGACTTCTACTTCACCTGTACCGGTGGAAACGCCCCATACACCCTCTACGCCAACTTTTCGCAGGTGCTGACCGCTGGCGGTGGCATCGGCTCATACATCGGTCAAAGCGTGACGGATCCAACCACTGGGGTCATTCGCATTGATGACGTGACCTTTGGCATCCAGGCGGCTATCAACAACAGCAACATCGTTGGCGTTGATGGCAATCCAGCCGGCACCTCAACCGGTGCTGGTGTGAATACCGGTATCGAAGTCCGCATCCCGATCTCTGTGCTCGGCTGGGACGGTTCCAGTCCAATCAAGGTCTGCGCGTTCATTAACGGTGGCGGACATGATTACGCATCCAACCAGTTCATCTCTCCGCTACCTGCTGGGTACGGAAATTTGGGCGAACCGCGCGTGATTGACCTCTCTGGGATCCCTGGCGAGCAGTTCTTCACCGTTGGTGGCGGCACCCCTCCGAATCCATGCCCGTCGGACCTGAACGGGGACCACGTCGTGAACGGCGCGGACCTTGGGCAGCTGCTTGGGGTGTGGGGACCGTGCCCGTCACTGTGCCCCGCGGATCTTGACCATGATGGCATCGTCAGCGGAGCCGACCTCGGGCAGATGCTTGGCGCTTGGGGAGTGTGCCCCGGTTGATGCTTGGTGACTTTGGGTGCTATCGCCACTGCAGGTGATGGCCGACGCATGAAATACCCGCGGGTCCGGCATACGTGCCGGACCCGCGGTTCTACTTTTGTCGCGCAGTATCACGCAACATCATGCGCATCAGCGAGCCGCGCACCATCTTCGCCACTGGCAAAGAGATGTGCGGCGCCAAGACCAATGTGAACCAATACGGAGCCGCCCTCCACCAGGCGATCATCATTCTCAATGCGCGCGGTCAGCCGCGTTCCGCCAATCATGACAGCAACGTCCATGCGGTCTCCGAGTCGCTCAATGGCACGCACGGTGGCGGGCACCGAAGTGCCGCTGGAATCCATACTGTCCACGCCTGCTTCCGCGCTATGCAGGAGGCGCAATTGATCCGGTCGCACACCCAACGTTGCCGGGCCAGCGGGCATCCGCGGCCATCGCGCCGCCGGCAGAGTCACACGCAGGTCAGTAGAAACGAACATGCCGTCGTCAACGCGGCCTTCAATGAAGTTCATGACTGGCGTACCTACAAATCCAGCCACAAAGTGGTTTGCTGGTCGCGCATAGCACTCGCCCGGCGTCCCAAACTGTTGGACCACGCCAAATTTCATGACCACCATGCGGTCCGCAAGCGTCATTGCCTCTTCTTGGTCATGCGTCACATACACCATGCTGGCTTTGGTGCGCCGGTGCAGTTCCCGGATCTCCGCGCGCATTTCAATCCGCAAACGAGCATCAAGGTTCGAGAGCGGTTCATCAAAGAGAAATACTTGCGGCTCACGTACCAACGCGCGGCCCAATGCCACGCGCTGCCGTTGCCCGCCCGAGAGCGCGCGCGGCAGACGCGCAAGGAGCGGCTCAATGCCAAGTGTGCGCGCAGTATCAAGCACCTTTCGATCAATAGCAGCAAGCTCAGCGCGGCGCTCCGTGGCATGGAACAGCAGACCAGAAAGGCCGCTATGTTTACGGCGGCGTAGTAGTCCAAACGCCATATTCTTCTCGACCGTCATGTGTGGATACAACGCATAGTTCTGGAACACCATGGCGACATCACGATCCTTCGGTGGCAAGTCATTCACCACGCGACCGCCGATCGCCACTGTTCCGCTTGTGATCGCCTCGAGGCCAGCAATCATCCGCAGCAGCGTGCTCTTACCGCATCCGGATGGTCCAACCAGCACAATGAACTCACCGTCTCGGAAGGCAAGCGTCGCCTCGCTGACAGCGCGGATATCGCCGGAGTAAGTTTTTGAGACGCGGTTCAGTTCGATAGTTGCCATGTGTTTCCTTCGCAAATCGTCAGCATGCTGCCCACGCTTCCGCGCGTCAGCCCTTCACCGCACCTTTACCGAGACCTTCAATAAATTGCTTCTGTGCAGCCAAGAACAGCAAGATGCACGGCACCATGGTGGTCAGGCTGGCGGCCATCAGTAAGTTCACCTTGGTGATGCCGCCGTATTGATTTCGGAACGAGTTCAAAGCAACGCTCAGTGTCGCTTGGTCGTCGCTCTGCAGATAGATGAGCGGCGCCAAGAAGTCGTTCCATGTGAAGATGAATGTGAAGACCGCAGTGATGGCGGTCACTGGCCGGGTCAGCGGCAGAATCACGTGCCACCAGATTCCAAACCAACCTTGTCCATCAAGGCGCGCGGCTTCAAGGAGTGCTTCCGGAATCTGCGCAATGAACTGCCGATACATGAAGATGAAGAACGCGTTTCCAAAGAAGGCCGGCACCACCAGCGGCAGGAACGTGTCAATCCATCCCAAGTTGCGGAACAAGATGAAGAGCGGAATCATGGTGACTTGCGCGGGCAACATCATGGTGCCCAGCATCACCAAGAACATCGGTCGACTGCCTCGGAAGCGCATACGCGCAAACGCCATGCCAACCAGGCTTGAACTGAGCGCCGTCCCAGCGGTGGCCAGTACGGTCACCACGACGCTGTTGGCGAGCGCATCTAGAAATCCAGTCCAACGCACGCTTCCCATCTGCATCAGTGCATCCGGATAGTTGTGCCACTGCGGATCAGTTGGAACGAGCGACGTCAATCCGCCGCGCACGGTTGCTGCCTGTGCCGCCTCGGGCGTCATCAGGCTGACCGCCACCATCCACCACAATGGGAACAAGAACGTCACTGTTCCAGCGATGAGCAGCGCGTAAATCAGAGATTTTCCTATGCGACTGCGCATGATTATTTCTTGAGCGCCTCGTAGTAGATGTGTCGCGCACTCGAGCGCAGGATCACCACGGTGACCACCAGCACCACCGCAAGAAGTATCCAAGCCATCGCGGATGCGTAGCCCATTTCGTAGTACTCGAAGCCCTGGTTGTAGAGGTAGAGCACATAGAACCGAGTCAGGTCGCCGGGCTCTCCGCCAGTCATCACGAACGCCTGCGTAAAGACTTGGAAGCTACCGATCACCGCCATCAGCACATTGAAGAGAATCACCGGCCCAAGCATGGGCAGCGTGATTCCTACAAAGCGACGCACTCTGCCAACGCCATCCACTTCGGCGGCTTCGTTGAGTTCATCAGGAATGCCTTGTAACCCTGCCAGGTAGATCATCATTGATCCACCAACAAACCACGCGCTCATGATGGCAAACGCAGGTGCACCCCAGGTCTTGGCGTCCGCCCCAAACCAATGCGGCGGCGCGAGTCCAAACGGCGAGAGGAGCGGCGCGAGTACGGAATTCATCAAGCCAGCGTCGGAATCGAACACCCAGCGCCACAACACCGCCACGCCGACACCTGCCAGCACGCTCGGCAAGTACCACGCCGCGCGGAAGAACGGAATGCCGCGCACCTTCTGGTTCATGAGAAGGGCAGCACCAAGCGCTAGCAATTGTCCAAGTGGCACTGCAATCAGAACGTAATAGATCGTCACCGCCACGCTGGTCTTGAAACGCGAATCTTCAAGCAGTAATTGCTGATAGTTGCCAACCCCCACCCACTTCGCTTCGGAAAGCGTGGCGAGTCCGCGCCAACTAGTGAATGACAGGAGCAGTGAGAGCACTACTGGGAATGCCATAAACACTGCAAATCCAATGATCCATGGCGACGCAAACAGGAACCCCGCGCGTTCTTCCCGCGCTTCGTGACGGGGTAGGGGGCGCTTTCGGAACCACAGCACGACGGCGGCTACACCGGCAGCGGTGATTGCAATGATGATGGTGGTCAGCATGCGCCAAGGCATGACTGGAAAGCCACCGCGCCCCAGTGGACTGTCTCGCTCTTGTTTCCAGAGTGTTTCAAAGGCAGCCACCGCCTCGGGGAGCGGCTTGTTGCCAGTCTTCAGCCCCTCATCAAGATTTGTTCCCAGCAGTTGCTCAAACTTTGCATTGGGTGGCCAGTTGATGACCTTTGACATTGGAATCGCATCAAGAAAGCCCCGGTCATTTGCTGGCTTGGCCTGATCGATGAATGCATCGCTCTCTGCCGCCGCGCGATTGGATGGAATGGCCAACCCAAGTCGTGCCTGCGCCTTCTGACCCTCGACGTTCGTCAGCCAGCGCACCAACTTCCACGCGTCATCCTTGTGCTTCGATTGCGCGGAAATGCTCCACGAAACCGTCAGGATGATGTTGGCTCGTTCGCTGCCGCGCGGAAGCGGAGCAAAGTCCCAGTCAAAGGCCTGAATTCGACGGTATTCAGGCACAACCCAGCGTCCGAACGGCCCCGCCATTCCAACGCGACCAGTGCTAAATACGGCAGAGCCCGTGGCGATTTTGCTTCGACCACTAGTGAGTGCGTGTTCCTCATCATGGCGCCACGCGCGCAGTCGTGCCAGTGCGGCCATGGCCTTCGGATCCGTGATGGTCACATCATCGAACGTCGTGCCCACAACATCACGCCCTTCAGTGAACAGATAGGCACGCACCATGGCGGGCCACGTCACAAACTCCGCGCCAGTGAAATGCTCGCCGGCATCGTCCTTCGCTGCGCCGATGGCGCGGGCGGTGGCGATGAAGTCATCCCATGTCCAATCGTCCTTCGGAAGCGGCACGCCTGCCTTCCGAAACAAGTCCTTGTTGTAATAGAAACCAACCGTTGTGAAGTCTTTGGGAATGCCCCACAGCGTGCCGTGCCCGGCAGTGAGGCCGTCGTAGCGGAATGCATCAACCACTTGCGGATAAAGGTCAGCGATCTTCAGTGCGCCCGGCTCCGTTGACGCGGTATCTGCAGCCACGAATCGGTCCAGCGGCTCCATCAGCCCGAGTGCTGCGAAGCTGGGGATTCGCTCATTGCCAACGTAGAAGATGTCCGGCGGTTCGCCCGCGGCCATCATCGTTTGTAATTTCGTATAGAAACTGCCGGCGTCGCCCGGATTGATCCGCTTGACGTGCAGCCCGGGATTGGCAGCCTCAAATGCGCGCAGGCTCGACTCCACAATGTCGTCTTCCTCCGGTCCGCCTTCGCCCGACCAATGCAACACGGTCAGTGTGGTGCCACCCGCATCGGTGCGCGAGCGTGCCAGTTCGCGCCAGCCAACGCGCGCAAACGCCCAAACAACCAGTGCAACGGCGGCCACTCCGAGCGTCCAGCGCACGGTGATTGCAACTATCCTTGATACATTCACCGCGATGCCGTCACGCGCCATGAAGCAAAGAATAGCAACCACACGATCGGCACACGTCACCCACGCAGCACTGCTCCGGGCAGTGTTGGTATGCACCGTGACGGGCATTGCGAGTGGCGCACGTTCCGCCGAGGACGTGTTTCCCCCGGCGTTTCCGACCGCCGCAGCGTCGGGTAATCAAGCGGACAGCCGCATTCCACCCAACATGCGTGCCGAACCGCTTGCAGACGGTCGTTGGCGAGTGACGTTCACGCTCGCTGCCGCGCATGCGGTCAATGCGCAGTCAGCGGCCGTTGCTGGTGACTTCACCGGTTGGCAGGGGCAAGCGGCGGCCATGACGCGCGCCTCCGACGGCAGCTTTTCGGCAGTCATTGATATTGCGCCCGGAACTCACCGTTACAAGTTCATCCTGGATGGCACGCGTTGGATTACCGATCCCGCGAATCCGCGCGGCACGGACGATGGCAACAGTGGAAAGAACTCCGTCATTGATCTTGGGCCGGAAGTGGCGCTCGATCCTTCGCTCGCTCGTCTCGGAGACGGCGCCATAGAAGGTGCTGCGTTCCGCCACAGTCCTAATCTCCCTTCCGACCGTGAGCCTGTGGCCGACGCGTGGCATGTGCGTGCCCGAACGCTCCGCGGTGATGTCGAGCACGTGGACTTGTATTGGAAATCGCCCGCCACCCCAACGGCGCCCGCCGCCGCAGTAACCCCCGGTGTCGACACCACTGCCCCCACCGACACCACTGCCCCCGCCGCCACCACTACCCCCGCTGCCACCACTGGCCACCTTTCCATGGCGCACGTCGGCACCCGCGGGCCGTTTGATATCTGGGATGCGGTGTTGCCCCTGACAGGCAACCGCACAATCGCGTACACGTTCGTAGCAAAGGATGGTCAATTGTCTGTGAGTGATCCCAACATCTATTCCCTCGATACCACTTCCGCATCGCCTCTCCGCACTCCAGCATGGGCCAAGGATGCGGTCTGGTACCAAGTCATGGTGGACCGATTTCGTAACGGTGATTCCAGCAACGATCCCAAAGGAACCATTCCGTGGATACACGATTGGTACAAACCATTCGGCGCCGAAGGCAATGACGGCCAGACCTTCTACAAGCACTTTATCTTCGGTCGATTCGGCGGCGGCGATATTGCCGGTCTGCGCGCGCAGCTTCCATACCTCCGATCGCTTGGTGTGAATGCGCTGTATCTGATGCCGATGTTTCAAGCCAGCACTCCGCACAAATACAACACCGCCAATTACATTCACGTCGACGAACACTTTGGAACCAAGGGCGATTACGCGCCAGCCGTTGCCAAGGAAGACATCCTTGATCTTGCAACGTGGACGTTCACGCCCACTGACAAAGCATTCTTAGACTTCATTCGCGAAGCCAAAGGAATGGGATTTCGCATCATCATCGACGGCGTGTTTAATCACTGCGGAACGGACCATCCGGCATTCCAAGATGTGAAGCGCAACGGCAAGGACAGCAAATTTGCCAGTTGGTTTGACATCACCAGTTGGGATCCATTCAAGTACGACGCGTGGTGGGGATTCAGCGAATTGCCCGTGTTTCGCAAGGATCCGGAGCATGGACTCGCCGCCGAATCCATCCGCAAGCATCTCTTTGAAATCACTCGGCGCTGGATGGACCCGGATGGGGATGGCGATCCGAGCGATGGCGTTGATGGTTGGCGCCTTGACGTTCCCAACGAAGTTCCACTTCCGTTCTGGCACGAGTGGTGCAAGCACGTTCGGAGCATCAATCCGGATGCGTACATCGCCGGTGAAATCTGGGAGCGCGCGGATCAATGGCTGGACGGTAAAGCCTTCGATGCCGTCATGAATTACGAATTTGCAAAGCCGCTGGTGCGATGGGTCATCGATCGCACCAACAAAATCACGCCCACCGTGTTGGACCGCGCGCTGGCGGAGCTGCGCTTGGCGTATCCCGCGGAATGCACGTACGCCATGATGAATTTAGTAGATAGCCATGACACCGACCGCGTGTCGAGCATGGCAAAGAATCCCGATCGCATCTACAACCAGAAAAACCGCGAGCAAGAAGGCGATCCGTACGACGCTAGCAAGCCTGGTCCTGCCGACTATGCAAAGCAACGCTTGATGGCGCTGGTGCAGATGACCTACGTTGGCGCACCGATGATTTACTCCGGTGATGAAGTTGGCATGTGGGGCTCCAATGACCCAAACAACCGCAAGCCAATGGTGTGGAAAGACCTTGGCGCCTATCAAGATCCGCAACAAGCAGTTGATAGCGCACTCCTCGACTATTACCGAACCGTGATCGCGTTGCGTACCGCACACCCTGCGTTGCGCACGGGAACGTTCCGAACCGTCCGCACCGACGACGCGCAAGACGTCTGGGCCTTTGTACGCGCCGGGCATGGCGAAGAGTTGTTGGTTGCCCTGAATGCATCCGATCGACCCGCCACCGTTTCGTTTGCAGACCTTGGTGACGGTTGGCAGGACGTGTACGGAACGCCAGGATTCGCCGACAACGGACTGGTGACTGCCACGATTCCTGCTGTCGGCGGTCGTGTCTGGCACCGACGCATCAAGTGAGCATTTCAGCATGAAGCCGCGCACGAGTCATTCCGCCATTCCCGCCATCTTCGCGCGGCGTCGCGCTGGCACGCTCTTGCATCTTTTATCGCTGCCAGCGCCGCACGGAGTTGGCGACCTTGGACCAGCGGCACATGAATTTGCGCGTTGGTGCGCAGCAGCAGGGCAGTCGGTGTGGCAAATGCTTCCGGTGGGTCCAGTGGGTGCCGGCAACTCGCCGTACGCCAGCACATCCAGTTTCGCGGGAGAGCCGCTTTTCATCAGCCTGGATCTCCTGGTAGAGGAAGGACTTCTCTCGCGGGCCTCGCTGCGCCCACGCCGCGGAGAACCCATCGTGAGCGCCGATGGCCCAGTGAATTGGACAGCTGCGCGACGCTTCAAAGAGCCTCGATTGCGCGAGGCCTACCAAGCACAACGCCGGAAGACCCGTGGCGTGCCGGCCGCACTGCGCGCCTTTGAGCGCCAGCATTCTTCATGGCTTCCGGGTTGGTGCCGCTTTGCCATGTCGCAGCGCGGCGCATCACCGGACCCCACATATCACATGTGGGTGCAATGGGAATTTCAGCGGCAATGGAACCTGCTTCGTGCGCGCTGCGCGGCATTGAATGTTCTCTTGTTGGGTGACGTCCCGATCTTTGTCCCACTTGATTCGGCTGACGTTCAAGACAATCCGCGCCTGTTCCGCCTCGACCGAAGCGGTCGTCCCGAAGTGGTCACTGGAGTTCCGCCCGATTGTTTCAGCACTACTGGCCAACTGTGGGGTCATCCGCACTACCGATGGAGCGAGCATCGTCGGACCGGATTCGCGTGGTGGATTGCGCGCATTGCAGCCAGCCTTGCTCGCTTTGACGCGCTGCGCATCGATCACTTTGTCGGGTTCGTTCACGCGTATGAAATTTCCGGCACGGCACGCACCGCGCGTCACGGCACCTGGCGTCCAACGCCCGGCGCGCAACTGCTCACGGCCCTTGAACGCGCGTGCGGTCGACTGCCGCTGGTGGCCGAGGACCTTGGCGCCGTGACGCCCGCCGTCACTGCGCTGCGGGAGCGGTTCGGGCTCCCCGGCATGAAGCTCGTTCACAACGCCTTCTACGGTCCGGCAAGCACCGACCTTCCGTGCCTGCACCCGCTCGACTGCGTTGCGTACCCCGGTACGCATGACAACGACACCACGGTCGGCTGGTGGCGATCGCTCCCCGCGGAAGCCCGTGCCCGTTACGCCGCGTACGTCGGCGCGACATCGGTCCGGCAAGCGCGCGAGACGCTGGCTCATTCCATGGTGCAAGCCACACTGCAGAGCCCGGCACGCACGGCGATCGTGGCCATGCAGGACCACCTGGGGCTGAACCGTTCCGCCCGCATGAACGTGCCCGGAAAGGGCACCAAGCAGTGGTGCTGGCGCATGGCCCCGGATGCACTCCGTGGGCTCGATATCACTACGATGCGTCATTCGGCGTTTGCGACCGCCCGCGTGTGACGCTGGCGCCGCACGCCTGACGCTGGACCCTACTCATGTCACCACGCCGTGCCACGCCGCGCATCTCTGATCCGTTCGGGACCCTCGACTCCCTCAATGTTCTGGCGCATGACTGCTGGTTCAGTTGGAACGAAATAGGTCAGCGTCCGTTCGCTGCGCTCGACCCGGTGATGTGGGAGTCGTCTAAGCATTCGCCCAGCGGCGTCTTGACGGGCATCGACCCCGCCATTCTGGAGGCCAAGATCGCTGACGAGCGATTCCGTGCGCTTGTCTCTGACGCCGTGGATGCCCGCCGGAGTTACTACGAGACCGCGTCGTGGTACGAGCAAACCTACGCCGCTGAAACACCCGGGATGCGCATCGCTTACTTCTCAAGCGAGTTCGCCATTCACGAAAGCATGCAGCAGTACGCCGGCGGACTCGGAGTCTTGGCGGGCGACCATCTGAAGAGTGCATCGGACTTAGGCATCCCACTCGTGGGCGTTGGGCTTCTCTATCGGCAGGGCTATTACCTGCAGGAATTCCGCGGCGATGGCAGTACCCGCGTACTGCACCCAAACTACGATTTCGACCGTTGGCCAATCATTGATACGCGCGCTCATGTAGACGTTCCGATTGGCCCCAACCTGGTGCGCGCCAAAATCTGGAAACTGCAGGTTGGCCGCGTTCCGCTCTACCTGCTCGACGCAGATATCCCCGAGAATCGCAAGCGCGATCGCCTACTCACCAACGCGCTGTATCAGGGCGAACCCGAACTCCGCATGCGTCAGCAGGTACTGCTTGGCGTCGGTGGCATCTTGGCGTTGGCAAAGATGAAGGAGAAGACCACGGTCTTCCATCTCAACGAGGGTCACGCTGCGTTTGCCGGCTTGAAGCGCCTTTCGCAACTGGTTTCACGAGGCATGACTCTTGATGCCGCAGTGCAGCGCGTTCGCCAATCCACTGTGTTCACCACGCACACCCCGGTGCCAGCGGGCCACGATCGCTACGACGTAGAGATGTGTTGGAAAGCCCTGCGGCGCCCGCTCCGCAACGCAGGGTTCACGCAGGAATCGTTCGCGCAGTTTGGACGCGAGCGCCCTGGCAGCGGCCCGATTTGCATGACCGTGTTGGCGCTCCGGCTTGCCGAGCGCGTGAACGGCGTCTCCAAGTTGCATGGCCGCGTCAGCCGCGAAATGTGGACCGAAGTGTTTGGCCGCCCGGCAGCAGACGTTCCGATCGGCAGCGTCACCAATGGCATTCATATCCCCACCTGGATCGCCCCGGAGGCACGCTCCTTCTGGCGCCGCTCGGTTGGCATTGACATTGGAAATTCATCACCGGACGCCAACCCATGGGCGGCGGTCCCGACCGTTGGACGCTCTGACTTCTGGGCCATGCGCTGCGCACTCCGCCACAAGTTGGTTGGATTCGTACGAACGCGCCTGCGCCGACAGGCCATGGCGCGTGGCGAAGGTCCGCTGGACCTCATGTGTGCCGGCGAAGCATTCCGCGACGATGCCCTCACCATCGGGTTCGCGCGCCGCTTTGCAACCTACAAACGCGCGCCGCTGATCTTCCACGACGTGGAACGCATCTTGCGCATTCTGACCGCCAAGGATCGCCCAGTGCAGATCGTCTTCGCTGGCAAGGCGCATCCCAAGGACATGGGCGGCCAAGAGTTCGCGCAGATGATTTGGCGATTTGCGCATGACGCTGGCTTCCAAGGTCGTGTTGCCCTCATCGAGGAATACGACATGGAAGTTGGGCGCATGCTCACCTCCGGCTGCGACGTCTGGCTCAACAACCCGCTGCGCCCCTACGAAGCCAGTGGCACAAGCGGGATGAAGCCACCGCTGCATGGTGGTATCAACCTGAGCGTTCTTGACGGCTGGTGGCCGGAGTCCTACGACGGCACCAACGGCTGGGCGGTCGGTGACGGCAGCGAGAACCCAGATAACGAAGTGCAGAACGCAGCTGATGCCGAGAGCCTGTACAGCTTGCTTGAGCAGCAGGTGGTACCTGAGTTCTACGAACTCGGCGCAGACGGTCTGCCCACCAAGTGGATTGCGCGAGCGATCCGCTCCGCCACCACCGTGCCAGCCATCTTCAATACCGACCGCATGGTTGGCGAGTATTTCAAGACCGGCTACCTGCCAGCGTTTGGTGGCGTAAAGGCCTGATTGCACGGGAAACCTGCCCGTACCTCACGCGGCAGTCCGGGAGTTACAAACAAAATCGCGGCGGGCGCTCGAAAGCGCCCGCCGCGTTTGTTTGTACCTGTCGCGATCAAGTCGCCACTGATCATACCGATGCCAGCATCAATGTGAACCCAAACCGGACGGTTATTGGACTACACCCCACGCAGCGAGCAGCATCCCGATGTCGGCACCACCCACGATGCCGTCGCCATTGAAATCCGCCGTTCCCGGCCCACCCCACTGCGCCAAAAGCACGCCCAGGTCGGCTCCGCCCACCAGCCAGTCACCGTTGAGGTCAAACGGGCTTGGCGCCGACTGGCTAAAGATCACCGAGGTGTACGGACCGAACCGGAAGTTCCCACTGAACGGCAGCCCGTCGTAGCCGGAGTTGTCCGCGGTGACGTCGGTGGTGGCGTAGTTGCCGTAATCGGCCGAGTAGGCGGTGGAATCGCTGTTGAAGCGCACCCGCCACAGCCCGCCGCGGGGCAGACCAACGCGGTAGTTGGGGTAGGCAACGTTACTGAAGTTGGTGAGCACCACCACGTCGTCACCCGCACCGCCGTTCTGCCACCGATGGAAGCCCAGCACCTTGGCGTTGTTGTTCATATGGAAGACATTGGTAAACGCACCGCTCAACCCGCGGCTGGTGCCGTCCAGATTGCGACGTAGCCGGATCAAGCTGCGGTACAGGTCGGTGATCTTGCCGTAGGTCGTGGCCTTGGTCCAATCAAGCGGATCCTCGGCGGCAAAGTACCCATCCTCCAAGAATTCTTGCCCTTGGAAGATCATCGGAATACCCGGAGCGGTCATCACCAACGCTGCCCCCAAGGTGGAGCGCTTACGGCTGTACCAACTACCAGCGTTTCCCGGCCAGATGGTCTCTGGAACGCGGGTGCGACCGTTGGCCACTTCGTCATGATTCTCGGTGTAGATGATGCGCTGTTGCATCGAGCCGTTGAAGTTCTTGTTGATTGCATCGCGCACGGCAA
>JBBAOD010000019.1:0-20731 GCA_040401635.1 Phycisphaerales bacterium | reverse complement strand
CGAGATTTTCCGGTGTAACGATGCCTTCCGCCACGCGCCCTTCAAGCCGGTTGCGCGCCTCGGAGGTGCTGCCGCTGGTGACGCAGCGACCGCCGCGGATCACCGCAAAGCGCGGGCACAGTGTGGCGATGTCTTCGACGATATGCGTGGAGAGCAGCACGATGCGATCGCGTCCAAGCTCAGCGAGAATGCGGTAGAAGCGTTGGCGCTCTTCCGGATCGAGACCGGCGGTTGGCTCGTCGACGATCACCAGGCGCGGGTTGCCCGCGATGGCTTGCGCGATGCCAAGACGCTGGCGCATGCCGCCGGAGTACGTCTTCACCTTGCGCTTGGCGGCCTCGGTGAGATTGACGCGCTCGAGCAGCTCTGCAACCAGTTTCTTGCGCCCTTGCGGCGCATCCACACCCTTGAGACGAAGCAGGAAATCAAGCATCTGCGCGCCGTTAAGCGATGGGTAGAAACCAAAGTCTTGCGGCAGGTAGCCAAGGCGGCTCCACACTGCTCGCGGGTCTTTCACGATGTCCACGCCGTCAAGCGTGACACTGCCGCCGGTAGGCTCAAGCAGACCGCTCAGGATGTTCATGAGCGTGCTCTTGCCAGCACCATTGGGGCCAAGTAGTCCGAAGAGACCTTGCGGGATATCGAGCGACACGCCCTTGAGGGCAGCAACGGGACCGGGATAGATCTTGACGAGGTCTCTGATTTGCAGCATGGGTTTCCTTGAAAGCGAAGACGTGATGGCTGAGTAGCGGTTGCGATTGGTGGTGGAGCGTGATCTACTTCGTTGCGGGTGGGGTTGCTGTGGCGGCCGGAGTCGCCGGAGTCGCCGCGGCTGCCGTGGTCGCCGCGAGCGCAGTCACGCGAACGTTGCCGTTCGAACTGAGAATGCTGGCCTTGGACTTGCCTGCGCCATCGATGTCCATGGTTCCGTGCGCCTTGTCAATGGCAATGTTCTTGGAGCGACCGCCGCCTTCGAGATTGACGCGACCGTTTGATGTCTCTGCTTCAACATGCCCGCTCCAAGAAACCGGCAATTCCAAACGCACGCCACCGTTTGAGGTGCGAACACTCACGGGTCCATCTTGGCCGGAAGCCAGCGTCGCTTCAACGGTTCCGTTTGAAGTCTCCAACTCGGCGGGCGTACCGATGTTGCGAGCATCAATCGCCCCGTTTGATGTTTGCAGTAGTACCGGCCCGCTGTGACCATTGATCCGAATCACGCCATTGGAGGTTCGCGCTTTCAACTGACCGGCGAAACCCTCCACTTTGATGCGACCACTGTTTGTAGAAATTTCGATACCGTCAAGTCGCGCAGCGCGGATGTCAAGATTGGCGGAATCAGAAGGGGAGTGTGCTGCACCGGACTGAAGTGCTGGGAATTCGGCGCGAACACGAACTCCACCGTCGGTGGTTCGTTCGGCGATTAACCGCGTGTGCTTCACGCGATCATTTGACTCAGCTTGGGTTGCACCACCGCAGTGGAATTCAGCAGTGACCTCCAGCTTGGAGAGTGTTGGATCACGCGAAACCGTCACCCGGCCGTTGCGGCCATCGACCAGCAACTTTCCACCGTCGGCGACAGATGTATTAGTGATGACAGCAATACTGCGGTGGTCGGGGTCGGCAACAATGCTGTTTGTAACGGTGATGCATCCGGCAACAGCCACCAGGGCTACGACCGATAGAAACAACCTTGTTCCGCGCAAGGTGACGGTGAATTTCATTCAAGTATCTCCTGTGATTCCAGTGTCTTTTTCATTGAATCCGAGGGGGAGTGACTAGTTGTGGCCGTGCCACCTGAATGGCCTGAACAACGTGCCCATATATCCAACCAAAGCCGCGGGCGATCCACAGCGTTCCGGTGAACATCAAGAATCCAATCACGCCGAGCCCGATGCTGACAATGAGCGGCAAGCGCACGTCGCCCTGTTCGTCCGGCATCGTTTCTCCGAATGCCTGAATATTGACGCCACTGTCAAGGTCGACGTGTGCGATGGGCGCACCGGCGAAATGCATGAACGGCAAACTCATCAGCATGACACTGCTTGCAGTGAGCGCGGCGATGATGATGAACAACACCAGGCTCACCGGGAAATTTCCCAGCAAGTAGCCAAGTGATAGCCAGCTTCGGACATCGCATAGCCAGCACCAGATGCGCTGCCAGAATCCAACATGGTCGGCACCCTGGATGGGCTGCGTCCGCTGTGGCATGCGTACTCCAAGGAAGAACTGCACCACCTTGCCTTCAAACAGACAGAGTGCACGGGCTGAGCCGAGCAGCAGGACGAGTAATGGAATTCCAATCAAGATCGGCGCGAGTCCAATGACCAGCGAACCAATGGCGACCGACCAGATGAAATACCCGATGGAGAGAATGAATCCAACGGTGCCGAAGTAGGCAATGGCGCCCCACGCGCGGCGATCGAACCATGCACCAATGACAGGGATTTCATGCATGTGGCGACGTGTTGGCGTAGCAACAGTGCGATGGCTGGCGGTTGATGGTGCGGCGCGCCAGGAGCGGTGCGTGGAATCCGCGTCGAGGTAGGCACGCGCAATTTCTACTGGTGTGCCGTACTCGACAATTGCTACATCGGCGCTGGCTCCTGCAAGTATGGCCGCGTTCAGGTGCTGCTCTGCATCAATGATGGCGTCATGGCGCAGTGCGGCGTCGGCGCCCTCAAGTTCGAGTGCTAGCTGTGCGATGTATAAGCGCACAACCTTGTGTGCGTCGGCGGATTCAGCGTGTTCCATCAATGCCTCCCAGAACGCGATTCACCCATTTGTTGGTGCTTCGCCATGTTTCGCACCATGCGTTCAAGACGCGGCGCCCTTCAGCGGTCAATGTGAAGCACTTGCGCGCCGGTCCTTCGTGTGACGCAACCAGTGTGCTCTTGACCAAGCCGTCAGCTTCCATGGAGCGCAGCATTGGATACAAGGTGCCTTGCTTGAAGGAGAGTCCTTCGGGCGCTTCATCCGCCAATTGCCGTGCGATTTCGTATCCATGGATCGGCGTTGACGCACGCGCGATGGCCGCAAGCACCACGAGCCAGGCAGTGCCAAGGCTGAGGTCGCGCAGGAGTTTGTCGGCAATATCAGGCGGCACGGGTTGGTAGTATATCCCGTACAGTACTGCTTAGTAAGTAATTCCGAGCATTTACCTACTTTATTTGGGATACCATTCTCTTTAGGAGATTCACCCATGGTTGAACCGAATGCGCCAGCAACTTCATCGGGCCTTGTACTTGACGGCAAATTCCACGAGGGTCCATTTCGCCCCTTCTCCGGCTGGCTGCTTGCGCCAGTAAGTGTTGCGCTCTTGGGTGGTGCAGTGTTGTTGGTGGTCACCGCGGCGCGGCACTCGGAGCCGTTGCCAGGCATTCTTGCAGTGCCATGCGGAATCTTATTCCTACTCTCACTGTGTGGCTACTTCATTGTCAACCCCAATGAGAGCCGCGCCTTGGTGTTGTTTGGTCACTACCGCGGAACAGTGCGCGCTATTGGGTTGCACTGGACAAACCCGTTCACTATCAAGAGGCGTATCACGCTGCGGGTTCGCACCTTTGAAACTGGCGCGCAACAGGCACCAAACCTGACCGATGCTGCCGGCAAAGTGCTGCAAGAAGGTGTGCGCTCTCGGCATCCATTGAAGGTCAATGATCTTGATGGCAACCCAATTGAGATTTCTGCGGTGGTGGTGTGGCGCGTGGTGGACACAGCGGAAGCGATCTTTGCGGTAGACAACTATGAGCGCTACGTCGAAATTCAGAGCGAAGCAGCGCTGCGCAATCTGGCCAGTCATTACCACTACGACTCACCAGAGCCAGGTGGCACCAGTCTTCGTGGCAGTACTGATTTGATCGGTCTTCGTCTCAAGGATGAACTTGATGGACGGCTGCGTGGCGCTGGCGTGGAAGTGCTGGAAAGTCGAATATCTAGCCTGAGTTACGCGCCGGAGATTGCCGCGGCGATGTTGCAACGCCAGCAGGCGACCGCAGTAGTGGCTGCTCGGCAGAAGATTGTTGAGGGCGCGGTTGGCATGGTGGAACTTGCCATGGAGCAGATTGCTGCCAAGGGAATTGCCACCTTCACCGCCGAGCAGAAGGCAGAGATGGTCACCAATCTCTTGGTGGTGCTTGTCAGTGAGCGTGGCGCACAGCCAGTGGTTTCTGCGGGGGTTTGACCGGGCATGAGCTGAGCCGAATGAGGACCCCGGTTCCACTCGTCAGCACGGCTCGTGGAAAGCGGCTTTAATGACCAAATGCAAGTGACCGAACGCCCACATGAACCTCCGCGCTGGGCGCAGTGGGTTGTGGTGTTGGCTTCGGTGATGCTGGTGTGGCATTCACTTGGTAACCATTCCTTGTTCCCGCCTGACGAGGGTCGCTATGCCGCAGTCAGCGGATGGATGGCCGAACACGGCAACTGGCTCCAGCCATTGCTGCGCGATCACTTGCACGTCACCAAGCCGCCGCTCACGTACTGGGCGCAGGCGCTGAGCATTCGCTACTTTGGGCACGAAGATATTTCGCCGCGACTACCAAGTGCGATCGCTTCAACATTGACACTGTTGACGCTCTTTGTGTTTGCACGGCGAACGGCCGGCGCGTTGGTAGCGATGCTGGCCGTTGGGCTACTTGCGGTGATGCCGCTCTTTCAAATCATCGGTCGATTGGCGATCACTGATCCGATGCTCACCACGTGGTGGTGGATGGCACTCTGTTCTGCGTGGCTCGCCATGAGTACCGGCCGCCGACATCTTGGTTGGATTGCAGCGTTTTGGACAAGTTCTGCGTTGGTTGGTCTCACCAAAGGACCCTTGGTTCTTGCACCAATCACCATTGTGGCGGTGTGGTTGGCGCTGGCTGGGCGGTTGCGCGATCTGCGCTTATTGATGCCACTGGTTGGACTGCCGCTCGCTATCGCGCCGCTTGGATTTGTGGCGTATGGCTACTGGGTGACCGACCCAGTACGCGCGCTGGAAGTATGGAACTTTGAATTCGTCGATCGATTCACTGGCGTCAGTCTGCACGATCCGTGGTGGTTACTGTTCTTAGTGTTCTTCGCAGGGTTCTTTCCCGCTACCGCCATGCTGACGTTGCCATGGTTCAACATGACGTTCGCACGCGCGTGGGCGTGTTTGCGAGCGGGCGATCAACGAGCGCTCCTCTTAGTGGCGGTGATTCTTCCGCTGCTGGGGTTCAGCATCTTGAGTCGCAAGTCGCCCACGTACATCTTGCCATTGGCCCCACCGCTCGCCATGCTGGTGGCTGGCATGTTGGCGCGCTGGGTGGATGGATCGATGGCCGACGCGCCCGCCGGTATCAAGCCTCCTGATGTGCGCTACACCACAGCCATTGCCATGACGGGCGTTGGGTTGTTGCTCCCTGGTGCTGCGGTGGTGCTGATTCTCAAGGGTTTAGCACCAGCATGGGCCACTGAATGGACTCTGTTATGGCTCACAGTCCCAGTGATTCCAGCCATGACAGCCACGTGGTTCATGTTGGCGTGGTGGCCGATACGTGAGCGACGACTGCCCGCGCTTGGCGTTTATTTCGCAGGGATGGTCTTTGTGTGGATTGGATTTCATCACGCCGAAGATGTTGCCATGAACGTGATGGGCTCGCGACCAGTTGCCCAAGCAGTGGCGGCAGAGACGCGACCGATCGTTGTGTATCGATTGCGCAACCTGACTATTGATTGGTACTTGGGCCGGTGGCTTGATACGGTTGATCTGTCTGAAGATCTACAGGCTTGGATTGACGCGCATCCAGATGGTGTTGTTCTTGCATCTGACGGCGACCTTGCACAGCTTCGATCCAAATTCCCGGATGTTGCGCGGCGCCTTGAAGGTCGTCAAGAGTTTGACGCGTGGCCGCTCAAGAAGATTGTGTTCTGCGATGTTATTCGCTGAGATTGCTGGTGAACTCACCGAGTGGTTCGCATCACGATTCGCGGTTGCCAACACGCAATTCACGCACAAGAAATCGTTGCGGTAGCACCGCTGGCAGCAAGTCATCAGTGATGCAGCGTGGTGTTCCGCACACCATATCGGCGATCAGTTCTGCGGCAAGGAACACCGTCGATGTTCCGCGTGAGCCGTGCGCGAGCGTGACGAAGAGCCCGGGAAGTAGCGGGGCATCGGGCCATGCGGCGGCGAATGGACCGTGCGGCAGGCGCGCGAATGACTCGCGGAATTGGGCGTCGGCAATCACGGGCCCGATCACTGGGCAGTGGTCGTTGACGGAGGTGCGTATGCCTGCCCATGCGCCGCGTCGGTTCGGAGTGCACGTGGCGAGTGCGGGGAGGAGGCGTTCGATGTGACCAAGATTGACGGCATCATCGTGCGGCGTGGGTCCGGTGGTCAGACGTTCGCGCTCATAGGTGGCACCAGCGCATAGCGCGCCGTCGACGGGCGGCATCGCGAAGCCGTTGGCACTGACGACGGTAAATGGCACGGCGCTTGCGCCGGCAAACGCATCATCAAAGGCAAGCGTTGAGAGCTGCCCACGCGTGGCGTTGAACGGAATGGATGGAAGCGCGTCCGATGCAAGCGCTTCTGGCATGTCAGGCAACGCCGCAGTGGGGATACCAGCAGTTGCGATCACCACGATGTTGGCGTCGAACATTCGACCACTTTCGGTATCAACGTGCCAGCCGGCATCGGTATGTCGTAGGCGCGCGACGGGTGCGTGTTCGTGGAGCGTGATGGCAGGGTGTGCCAGCAGGGCGCGCACGGTTTCCGCTGGTCGCGTGGTGGCCGCGTCGCGGACGAAGATGGCGCCTTCTGGATTGGTTGTATTGCTGAGGGATGTACCCGCGACGCGGGTTGCTTCATCTGCGTCGATGAGGCGAAGCAGTTCAGTAGGCCATCCCCATTCCGTAATCGATTGCTCGTAGCCCCATTCATCATCACTGTTGACGGGATGAAGCAACCCGCACGGATTGAGTGGCGCGCCCACGCGCTCCATCACGGCGCGCGCGAGCATGAATGACTGTGCGACCACGCGTGTCTGCGGACTTTGCCAACTTGCCAAGTACGGAGCGAGCACTGCACGTGGAGCAGCGGAGGCGTGGCCAGCGGCACAGCCAGCGTCGATGACGGTCACGGCGATCCCACGCTCCGCGAGTGCGCGCGCTGCGGACGCGCCGGCGAGGCCGGCGCCGACGACGATGGCGCTGGAGATCGCGGCGGGCTGGAGTGTGTCTGCCGCGGTTGCTGGATGCGGCATGGAGAACCAGCGCGGGAGTTGCCGAAAGGCACGTTTCTCAGGTGTGCGTGTCAGTGTGCCGTGGAGCGGGGTGTGTGCGTTGGATGCGTTGGATGCGGGGGACGTATGGGTGAAGGGGAATTCAAATCCCAGTGATCTCAGGCGTTCGAGCACAGGCGGCGGTGCGAATCGTCCGGCGATGGTGGTGCCGACGCGCGCGTGCGCCGCCACTTGTGCGAGTGCCTCGGCGGACCACATTTCCGGATTTCGATCCGGCGCGAAACCATCAAGTTGCCAAGCGTCGGCGATGAAGTCCGTGACAGGGAGCAGCTCAAGCACATCGCCATAGAGCAGAGTGAGGCGAACGCGTCCGCCATCGAATGCGCGACGATGAATCCCGCGAATGCGTGGCGGAAGGGCGCGGAGGAGTTCGGAGAGGAGGTCGGAGAGGAGCGGCGCGGTGGATGGCGCGAGCGCGCGTTCGATGGTGGCGGCATCAAGTGGCGCGGATTCCACACTCACCCAATCGAGCTGTGCATCGGCGGGCGCATTGGCGCGAAAATATGCCCATGCGGCGAGGAACGCAAGGCCGGTTCCAAATCCAAGTTCAGCGGTGAGGTGGCGGCGCGTGGCGCGGAAGTTGCGGGTGGCGGCGAAGGTATCGGCATCCACGTGGCGGTCACTTCCAGGAGTAGCAAGCGCGGGCGTGTAGCAATCATCATGCGCGCGCGAGAACAGCGCGCCGTCGCGCCAGTCAAGGTCGGGGATAGAAAGCAGCGCAGGCACCGAGGGATTGTCCCATGGTGCCTGCGCGGTGTGTTGTGGGGTTGTGACCCCGTCATCCTGACTTAATTACGGCTACTGATGCCCTTTGCTGTCAATGGCTGGCGTCCTGGCATCGATTGCAGACGAGTCCACATCGCGATGTCCTTGGCGTCAACCACACCGTCGCGGTTCATATCCGCGGCGGAGGCGTTCATTCCAGCGATCACTGAAAGGTCGGCCACTGATATACGCGTTACAACTGGTCCACCGTTCGCGTTGAAAGCATTACAGCCAGTATCGCCCTGCACCAGGAAGCTTTGCAGCAGGCGATTACCGTCAGCGTTGGTCACGGTGCCATCGCCGTCGAAGTCTGCATGGAAGCCCACCGTGGTGCAGTCTGTATTGACTGCGGCGGCCATTCCCACACGTACCACCAGGACGCCCCAGTCGACGACATTTACTACGTTGTCGTCATCAAGGTCGCCGTTGATGAGTGCAGAGTCACCAGTGACGGTGATTTGGTAGTTGGTTCCATTGATACTTACTGGAACTTGGGATACTAAGCTGTGTAGATCATCATCAGCGGTTGCGCAGTTGTAGTTACCGATTGGAAGCTGCAGCGTCGCGGTAGCAGTTCCGCTCATGAAGGTCATGACATCGGTGAGGGTTACATCGTCTACTCGGAAGCCAATGCATCGAGTCATTGATGATGCGTAACCACTGCCTGCATAGGCGACCGTTACATTCATCAGGTGGTATGAATTCACAGTAACCGAAGTAGTTGCCGTGGAGGTACGACCGCACGCGTCGGTGGCGGTCCATGTCACGACCGTGGTTCCACAGAGCCATGGTGCGGAGAGCAAGGCTGCTCCATCGCTTCGAGACCATGTCAGCACCGCGGTGCTGCAACTATCCGTCACCGTTGGGGTACCGATTTCGCGGACTGCCAAGCAACCAGCACCAGCGTCGGCCGCAACCACAAGGTCCGCAGGGACATTGGTGATGACTGGGCCAACACTGTCGATGGTGATTGGCAGTGGGTTGACGGTGGGCAGTGAGGCAGGGGTGCCGTTGCCGTTGGCAAGCAAGATAGGAGCCATGGCAGGATCGAATGATAGTTGCTCATCACCATTGCAATCATCAGCGATCACTCGGAAAGTCACCCGTGCCACGCGCGTCGTGGCTGCGGTGCCCGTTCCGCCGTTCACCACCGAGGAGACCCAAAACAATTTGCCGGCGGCAGTGTTGGGAACAACGAGTGGTGTAGTGGTGATCGGTGCATCTCCACCGGCAAGAGTGACAAATTCCAAGACGGTCTTGTCGAATTGAATGCCGAACTGCCCCGCCACCATGACGATGGTTGGGTTGTTGACGATGACATCATAGGTCACAAGATCGCCAATGGCAGCGCAAGTGGAACTGGTTTGATCAGCCGGACCGACAAGGTTGATACTTGGTGGAGCGGGGATGGTTGCCATTCGCAATTCATTCGTTTGCGGAATCCACTGTCGTCCACTCGGTGTTGGCCCTATTCCACCGGGCATCACGAAGACATGTCGCGCAGAGTCGTAAGCCATGTTTGTATAGCCGCGCGGTGGACCTTGCAGTTCACATGTGGTCCAATCTCCGCCACGCCACAGCCAGGTGCTGCTGTATTCCACCTCGCCACAGCAGGTGGTTCCGCCATGGAAAACCACTTGTTCGCGTTCAGAATCCCACGCCATGTTCGCGACGTAGCGAGCGGGACCAGTATTGGTCACATTCAGCCATGTTGCGCCGTTCCATGTCCATGTGGCGTTACGGTTATAGAAGTAGTAACCGCCGTGAAGTACGCAGACTTCGCGCACGGAGTCGTAGACCATCTTGTGTGCATACAGGCGACCAATCGGACCGTCGTTCCATGTCTGCCACGTGTTGGTCGCTGGGTTCCATTCGCCCCAACTGGAATACAACCACTGACCCGCGGCTTGGCCACCATGCACGACCAACCGGTCACGCTTCCAATCGAAAGCCATCGCGGCGTAGCCGCGCCCGCCGATGGTGTCGTTCGCGATAAGGGTCAGTGTTGTTCCGTCCCACTTCCAGAGTCGATCGTCGTAGCCCGCGCCGCCAAAGATGTAACACACCTGGCGGTTGCGGTCATAGGCCATTGAATCTGCGCCATCGAGGGCCGGTTCAGACCAACGCTCTGTCCAGGTAATGCCGTTCCACGCCCAGAGCTTGCCGGACGACTGAGTGATGATTTCATGGCGAGCTTCGTCGTAGCAAATCGCGACGCTGCCGGGAGAGTTTGTATTCGGCACGGTCCATTCTTCACCGCAGCCTTCTTGGGCGTAGGTTGAATTTGCGATAACGATGGTGGTGATTAGTCCCAGGATGGCGGTCTTGCAGTTCATGGATAGTCCTCAGGGCGCATGCCAAAAATATGATGAGAAGTCGTTGATGTAACGCCAGTAAACGCGCGAAACATCGCTTCTTGTATCACGGCATTGCCGCTGATTTATGAGGATTGTTGGTTCGTTAACCGAAGCCACCCCATAAGGTTTCTGCACAGAAAATTGGCGGGGGCTCAAGGGATAACTGGTGGTGCTTGGTCAGGCTCGGTTGCGGCAAAGGCGTCGACTTCGGCACACCGGTTACTTATCGATATAGCAAGCTCTGGCGTGTAGCAATCATCATGCGCGCGAGAGAACAACGCGCCGTTGCGCCAGTCAAGGTCGGGGATAGAAAGCAGCGCAGGCACCAGGGGATTGTCCCATGGTGCCTGCGCGGTGTGTGGTGGGGTATGTGGGTGCGGGTTAGCCGCAGATGCCCCAGGCAGAGAGAAGGAGCCCGAGATCTGCGCCAGCAACAACACCATCGCCGTTGAGGTCTGCATTGCAGTTCGAGCCGCACACACCCCAACTTGAGAGCATGAGACCCAAGTCCGCGCCGTTGACCACGCCGTCGACGTTGAGGTCGCCAGCGCAATCACAGACGGTGTTTCCACCGAGGTTCGTCCAGCGCCCAGTGATATTTGGCCGCGGGAGGTTGTTGCAGACGGTTGAATCCTTGATACTCATCGTCGATATGGTTGGATCTGTGATGCCGATACCACCCTGTGAACCGGATGCATTATTTCCAGTAACTGAGCAGTTGATCGTGGTCAAGTAGGCACTTGGACTGCTATTTCCGTACCACGACAGTCCGCCCACAATGTTGTCACTGTGATTGGATGTAACCGTCACTCGCGTGAGTACTGGCCTTCCTTGCACAAGGTGCATGCCACCACCGCGCGAATTGCATGTGTTGCCTTGCACCACAACATCGGTAAGCCGCATCGTGCTGGTGTTTGCCTGAAAGCCGCCGCCGTCAGCTGCGCTTGAGTTATTGCGAAACACAGAATTCGAGATGCTGCCGCTGCAGTCGAGGAAGTATGCACCACCGCCGAAACCACTGACATTGTTCTCTATGACGCAGTTACGGACGCTCGCCGCGCTGTTCTTACCGAAAATGCCACCGCCGACGAGGAAAGCAGTATTGGGAATTTGGGTACCAGTGAGCCCACCACGCACCGTGACACACTCAAGTGCCGCAATCGCCGGCTCTCCGCCGGAGAACCGAACTACCGAAAGTTGTTGCGCACCACTGCCGTTGATAATCGTTTGTGCGCAACTCGTTCCTCGGACAATCACTGGTTTGCCCATAAAGTCAATCGGACCAGGGTAAGTACCAGGGGCCACCATCACAATGCGCATTTCGTTCGCTGGTGCGGAACTGATTGCCGCCTGAATAGTGGTGAAAGACGAAGGCACTTGCACGGTCTGGCACTCGTCGGGCTTGTTGTTGGCATCGATGTCGTTGCTTAGACCACTAGCGATGTCGCATGAATCTGGTTTGAGATTTGCATTGCAATCGATGCCCGAAGTTTCAGCAACCTGGCAACTATCGATACGACCATTTTGGTCGCAGTCGACGGCGGTACCAATTGACGCAATCTCGCATGAATCGATTTGCCCGTTATGGTTGCAATCCAGCGATGGGGTAGTTACCAATTCGCACGAATCAGGTATTCCGTTGAGGTTGCAGTCGCTCAGGCCGTTTGCAATATCGCAACTATCGGGCAGTTTGTTGCTATTGCAGTCCGGCGTGGTTCCGTCGTGAGTTTCGAGCACATCAAGACGAAGGTTTCCGTTGCAATCACCAGACGCCGGGTTGATACCAACATACTGGAGCCGCAGTTGCGTTAGTCCCGCACCCTTGCATTCGGTTCCGTCCACATTGATTGGACATTCGAGAATCACCGACAGGATGTGGCTCGAACCAATGAGAGCGTTGAATTCACCACGTGTGAGCGTGATTACTCCGCGATCTGGCGTCGATGGGCAAAGATGCCCGTCGGTTGCGAAGAATCGGCGTGGTGAGCCACCGTTCAGGCGAACATCAATCCACTCACTTGAGTTATTGAGATCTCCAACCGCATCGAGCGTCAAAGTGACGGCCGTCTCTGCATATGGCAGGCTTGGGAAGGAATGAAAGCGCATGTTCGTCCCGGACGGGGATCCAAGATTGTCAGTGGTGGAATCAACCATCACAGCACCTTGGCAGGTATCGGGTATTCCGTCTCCATTGAGGTCAGAAACGCGACCCGTAGCAATCTCCCACCGGTCGGGCAGATTGTTTACGTTGCAGTCGGGCTGGCAAGAGTCGGGAACGCCATTCCCATCAGCATCATTACTGGTACCTGAGGCGATGTCACAGTTATCAGGAATATTGTTTGAATTGCAGTCAGTAAACGTCTCGCAGGCATCGCCAATTCCGTTGTTGTTGCAGTCTGCTTGCGAAGGGTTCGGTACGTTTGGACAGTTGTCCCGGACATCCAGGAATCCATCACCATCCGTATCGGGGAGTGGAGCGAAGTCGAACTTGCTCACACCTTGACTTGTGGCATTCGTTACACCGTCCTTGATCGATGCTGAACCCGACCAATTCAGCACGCCCAATATGTATGTCGGGCTGTAACTACCAGCGAGTACTAGGTGGGCGCACCAGATACCGTAGTTGGCGCTTGCGCCACCGACAGTTCCGCCAGTAGCCCCTTCGCCCGGCGTCATCACACTGTTGACGCGACCGACTAGTCCAACCAAGCTTTCTGCACGGTTGTCAATCTGGGGCGGATTGGTCGTGTACCAACCGGGGCCGCCGAAGCTGGTCGGCAGCGTTGTTGCTGGTGCAGAACTAGGGGTTGCGTTCCAGCTTGTACCTGTGAAATTCGGATCACCGGCAGTGGATGCAGATGCGAAGTAATTACCGTTGTACGGGGTTCCGGTAAAGAGGCCTGCAGTCATGAAACTATCCAGTGAAGTTCGACTGGAGGTGAATCCCGAGAAGTCCGGCTTCCAAGTCTTGGTTGCCAAGCCGTCCAATTGTTGGAAGCCACTTGGAACCGTGGTCGAGATCATTCCGTTGTAGACATTGAGGAACTTATCGCTTGGATTTTGCACTCCCGCGTAGATATCGATGATGGTGTTTGCACCGACCGTGCGGACTGATGCGACAAATCCCAAGAATCCGGCGCTCGCTGGCGCCACAAGTGACGCAGCGCCGAGAAGTCCAACAGCCATAGAGTGTTTCATGGTGAGCGAGTTCATGTATTGAATGTTCCTGATGCCCCAAATGGGGAGTTTGCAGAAAGCCGCGCGCACCCCGGTGATGCGCAATGCGGTGATGGTCCTAGGGTACTGACGCGTGCACTCTTCTCTGTTAAGAGAATTGCAAACCAAGGAATTTACTCAGCGCAGTTTCTGTGGAGAACTATTACCAACTAAATTTTTATGTGGTGAGTTCCCCGACCTGCCAGTGTTAATCCAAGGACCGCGCCCCCATGGTTGGAACGAGGCATGCACTCACCACGATTGTTTGCAGGTTGTATGTGTTCTTCATGGCACTCAATTCCCACACACGCCCCAGTTGGAGAGCACCTTGCTCAGGTCGGCGCCGTTGACGATGCCATCATCATTCAGGTCATAGCGGCAGATGCCAGTGCATGGGCCCCAGTTGGAGAGCACCAAGCTCAGGTCGCTGCCGTTGACCATGCCGTCGAGATCGACGTCGCCGGTGCAGTCGCAGATGAAGTTGCCGCCGAGGTTCCACCAGCGTCCAGTGATGTTGGGGCGCGGGAGGTTGTCACAGACGGTGGTGCCTTGGAGTGAGGCGCTGACAGGTAGTGAGGCGGTTTCAGAGATGCCAATACCGCCCTGTGTTACGAGCGCGGTGTTGCCCGTAACAGTGCAGGCGTTCATGACAAGTTGCGCCGTGCTGCTGCCAACTGAATACCACGAAACGCCGCCGATGAGGTTGCTACTGACGTTGTTCCGCACCGTGACGCGTGTCAGCGTCGGTTTGCCCTGTACGAGGTGCATGCCACCACCGCGTGAGTTGCAGGTGTTGTTCTCGATCAGCACATCAGTGAGCGTCATGGTGCTTTGATTCGCTTGGAATCCACCACCGTCAGAACTGGCAGTGTTGCCGCCAAAGACGCTGTTGGTCACTGAACCGGTGCAATTCAAGAAGTAGGCACCGCCACCGAAGCCAGAGGTGTTGTTCACCACGAAGCAATTGCGCACGCTGGCCGCGCTGCTCTGGCCGAAGATGCCGCCGCCGGCCAATACCGTTGGGGATCCGATGGGCTGTGTTCCACTCGTACCACCACGCACGGTGACGCACTCGAGCATTGCGATTGCTGGCTCACCGCCGGAGAAGCGGACAACAGAGGCCTGTTGGCTACCGTTTCCGTTGATGATGGTCTGCGCGCAACTGGTGCCGCGCACGCGGACTGGCTTGCCCTTGAAATCAATGGGACCAGGGAAGATTCCAGCGCCCACCATCACGATGCGCATCTCACTCGCGGGCGCGGCGTCGATGGCCGCTTGGATGCCCGCGTACTGGCCGGGCACGGTGACGGTCTGGCATTCGTCGGGCGTGCCGTTGTGGTCGATGTCGCCGCTGGTGCCCGCCGCAATGTCGCACGCATCCGGGCGCAGGTTGCCGTTGCAGTCGGTGCCGGGCGTCTCGGTCACCTGGCAGCTGTCGATGCGGCCGTTCTGGTCGCAGTCGACGGACGTGCCGCCGGTGGCCACGTCGCAGCTGTCGATCACGCCGTTCTGGTTGCAGTCGAGCGCAGGCGTCGAAGCCAGCTCGCACGCATCGGGCACGGCGTTGGCGTTGCAGTCCTGCGCCGCGCCGCGCGCGATGTCGCAGCTGTCGGGCACCATGTTCGCGTTGCAGTCGGGCGTGGTGCCGTCGTGCGTCTCCGCGATGTCCAGGCGATGGTTGCCGTTGCAGTCGCCGGACTTCTCCTGGATGCCAACGTACTGCAGGCGGAACTGCGTCATACCCGCGTTCTTGCACTCGGAGGAGTCGACACCCGCGGAGCCGGTCATCGAGACCGTGAGCGATCCGCCCGTGCCGTAGGAAGAGATCAGCGCGTTGAACTCCTCGCGCGTGAGCGTGATCACCGCGCGGTCCGGCGTGGCCGGACAGTCATTGCCGTCCGCCTCGAAGAAGCGCCGCGGCGCACCGCCGTTGAGCGAGATCTCCACGTACTCGTTGACGCGGTTGAGGTCACCCACGAGGTCGATGACCACGTTCACCGCCGACTCCGCGAACGGCAGCGCGGCGAAGACATGCTCACGCGTGGCGAGCCCGCTGGGTGCGCCGAGGTTGTCGGTGGTGGAATCCACCATCACCGCGCCCTGGCACGTGTCGGGGATGCCGTCAGCGTTGTAGTCCGTGGCGCGGCCGGTGGCGATTTCCCACGCGTCCGGCAGATTGTTGAGGTTGCAGTCGGGTTGGCAGGAATCGGGGATGCCGTTCGAGTCAGCGTCGGCGCTGGTGCCGGAGGCGATGTCGCAGCTGTCCGGGAGCGAGTTGGAGTTGCAGTCGGTGAAGGTTTCGCAGGCTTCGCCGATGCCGTTGTGGTTGCAGTCGAGCTGGTCGGGGTTGGCGGTGGTGGGGCAGTTGTCGAGGGAGTTGGGGATGCCGTCGGCGTCAGCGTCATTCGACGTTACTTCAAGGACTATCGTTGCTCGAATATCGACGCTTTCGCTCGGACCAATCGATTCTGGGCCGACTACATCGCCTGCTTCGCTCACGACGTAGGACAGCAACCGAACCGTCCAACCACCGATCTCAGCGCTTGTCATTCCAGAGCCGTTGACACCACTCCCATTGATTGCGGAGTTCATCGATCCGCTGTACGGAACGCAGGGGCTGCCCGAAGAGGCCGCGATTTTCGGTGCAGCGTCCGCGGTAAACCAAAGGCCAAGCGCAAACACGGAAGAATTGCATCCATTTGTGTCGTGCCAGACATAGAACGTATTTACACCGGGCTTTAGTTCAGCCCAAAGGTCAATCGTTGCGCCTGCCGCAGCGGCGCCGTTCATCCACGAATTGTCTGCAGATGATCTGGAGACAAAGAGATCCCAAACGCCGGGGAGTGTTCCAGTCGTCCACCAGCCGCAATTGGGTCCGCGATTGATCGCTATCGCTCGGATCGCGGGTGGTGCGAAGCTGGCTTCACAACTATCGGGGACGCCATTGTTGTTGGAATCAAACGAACGGCCTGATGTGATTTCATCCGCATCGAGGATGCTGTTGGAGTTGCAGTCTGGCACCTGAGCCGCCGCGCTCGCGCACGCCAACACCCCGACAGCCCCAGCCACGAATGCCTTGATGTTCATGCTCATGTCGATGCCTCTCAAACAACTCCCCGGATGGGGCGGTTGGTGTGTGTGCCTGGATGCGTAACCCCTGGTGGTCGCGCTTGATTTAGTAAGGTAATCCGCCGCCACCAATTCTCCGCATCGAATTGTGTCACTTAGCAACCATTTACCGGAATATTTCTCCAGAAAAATAGTTCTGAGCCACCGCGGGCCAGTTGCTTGCCTGCATTGCCCAACTACGCTCATCCCGCCCTATGCCCTCTCGCCTCCGCAACACTCTCCGCCACGCGTTTGCGGTCGAGCCACTAGGCCCGGCCGTGCCTTCGCCGGAAGAACGCGCCGCGCTCGATCCGCTCATTGCGGAGATTCGTCGGCGTGGGCTTGTGACTCCCGCGGTGTTCTTTTTGGAGAGCGTCGAGCCGCTCAACAATGTCGGCGCGCAGGCACTGCACTTCATGCAGCCGTTTGCAACAGCGGTGCTCGACCCAGTGCGTTACGCAGTGCTCGTCAAGTACTTGGAGCGCCGCGGCAGTATCACGTGGGTCGCGCAGGAATTGCAGCGCGAAGCCGTCGCCTGACGGTTGCTGCTTGTATCGCCGCACTTTCCTTCGCTTGGGCCGCACTGCTCGCCACCTCGAACCCCGCAAGTAACCTGCGCCGCTCATGACCGCCCCGCACGCTGCCTCGCCCACGCCGTCCACCAAGACCCCGCCCACGCCCGACCGTATCCAGGTCATCGTCGCCACGGACTGCGGCTCCACCACGACCAAGGCCATCCTGATCGAACTTGTAGATGGCCACTATCGCCAGACGCAGCGCGGGGAAGCGCCGACCACCGTGGAGGCGCCGTTTGCCGATGTCACGCTCGGTGTCACCAACTCAGTCACTGAACTGCAAGAACTCTCTGGTCGCCGATTGATCGCCGACGACGGCACCGTGATTCGCCGCACATCACTCACCGATCCAAACGGCTGCGACGTGTACATCTCCACCTCTTCCGCTGGCGGCGGTTTGCAAATGATGGTGGCCGGTGTGGTGCGGCAAATGACCGCTGAAAGTGCGAAGCGCGCAGCACTCGGCGCCGGCGCGATCGTCATGGACACGATCGCTTCGAATGACAATCGCAAGCCGCACGAACAGATCCAGCGGATTCGTGAACTGCGCCCCGACATGGTGCTCCTTTCTGGTGGCACCGATGGCGGCGATCACAAGAAAGTAGTGGAGCTTGCGGAGCTCATCGCGCCAGCCAAGCCGCGTCCGCGTTTCGGTGGCGAATACCAACTTCCAGTGATCTACGCAGGAAACAAGGACGCTGCGCCTGCCGTGGCGCGCGTCTTCGGTGCGGGCTTTGACCTGAGCATCGTTCCCAACTTGCGCCCGACGCTTGAAGCAGAGAACCTTGGCCCCGCGCGCGATCGCATTCATGATGTGTTCCTTGAGCACGTCATGGCGCACGCGCCGGGCTACGACAAACTGATTTCATGGGCCGACGCGCCCATCATGCCGACCCCTGGCGCCGTTGGCGACATCTTGCAAACCATCGCGCGCAAGCGGGGCATCAACGCAGTGGGCGTCGATATCGGCGGCGCAACTACCGACGTATTCAGCGTCTTTGACGGCGTATTCAACCGCACCGTGAGCGCCAATCTGGGCATGAGTTATTCCATCAGCAATGTATGCGCCGAGGCCACCATGCCTCGCATCATGCGTTGGGTGCACTTACCAATGGACGATCGCGAACTGCGCAACCGCGTCAAGAACAAGATGATCCGCCCGACCACCATTCCTCAATCACTTGAGGCACTGGTGTTTGAGCAAGCCGTCGCGCGCGAAGCGTTGCGCTTGAGCTATGAGCAACACAAAGCATTCGCCACCACGCTCAAGGGCGTGCAACAACAGCGCACCGTGGGCGATGCGTTTAGCCAGCAAGCCGGCGGCGGGACGCTGGTGAACAACATGAAGCTTGATCTCTTGGTTGCATCAGGCGGCGTGCTCAGTCACGCGCCGCGCATGGAGCAGACCGCCCTCATGTTGATCGATAGCTTTGAGCCAGAAGGCTTCACGGAACTTGCGAAGGATTCCATCTTCATGATGCCGCACTTGGGTGTACTTGCAAGCGTGCACCCCGACGCCGCGATGGAGGTCTTTGAGAAGGACTGCCTGATCTTCTTGGGCACCTGCGTTGCACCGCACGGCGAAGGAAAGCCTGGAAAGCAGTGCTTTTCATGGACGCTTTCCGGGGCACGCAGCGCGCAGGGAACCATGGCGGTGGGCGAGATGCAGGTGCTCCCGCTTGCGCACCACGAGTCCTGCGAGATGACGGTGAGCCCCGAGAAGGGCTTCGACATGGGCGCCGGCCCCGGCAAGCCAGTCACGCGCACCGTGCGTGGCGGAACAGTCGGGTTGATTCTGGACGCGCGCGGTCGTGCAATTGCTGTGCCGGATGCAGAGAACGAACGGCGTGCCACGATTCAGAAATGGCTGACCGCGCTGCGTGTGTATGAGTGATGCGCGGACATGGTTGATTAATACGGACAGGCGGTTGATCAGTACAACTAGTTAGACACCTTTCGAGCACACACATGGCCAAAGCATTCACACCTGGACTCACCGTCACTGCCCGCACCACGTACCGCGCACGGCGCGTGTTGCCGATCACTGGTAATGTGCTTGTGACGCGCGGCGCACAGGTCAACGCCGACACGGTGGTCGCGCAGACATTCATGGAAGGCGATGCGTTCCCCATGCGTGCCGCCAATATCTTGAGCGCAAACCCTAAGGATTTGCCGGGATTGATGCTGAAAAAGCTCGGAGACACGGTGGCGAAGGACGAACCAATCGCGCGCTCCAAGGGCATCTTTGGAATGATGAAGACGGAAGTGAAATCTGCCGCAGACGGTGTATTGGAAAGCATCTCTGACGCCACCGGCATGGTGATCATCCGCGGGCCGCAACACCCAGTTGCTGTGCAAGCCTATGTGGCCGGCGAAGTGATTGAGGTGATCGCTGGCGAGGGCGTGGTGATTGAGAACGCCGTGGCGCTCATTCAAGGAATCTTTGGAGTTTCCGGCGAGACGCACGGTCCGATCGCGATGGCGAACACCGCCGCGGGCGACGTACTTGACGAAGCGCACATCACCGCGGCCATGAAGGGCTGCGTAGTGATCGGTGGCGCGCGCATGACTGCGGCGGCAATTGAGAAAGCAAAGACAGTTGGTGCAGCAGCGATTGTGTCTGGCGGCATTGACGATCAAGACCTGCGCGACTTCTTGGGTCACGACATCGGCGTTGCAGTCACCGGCAGCGAACGTACGGGCATCACGCTCATCATCACTGAAGGCTTTGGCGATGTTGCCATGGCGGCGCGGACATTCAAATTGCTGGCTTCGCACGCCGGGCGTGTCGCCAGCGTGAACGGCGCCACGCAGATTCGCGCGGGCGTGATGCGACCGGAGATTGTGATTCCTCTTGATGCAGCTCATCGCGTCGCGGGTGGCGGTCCAGCCGCCGCGGCGGGCGGCGCCGTGGCTGGAATGCTTGAAATAGGCACTTCTGTGCGTGTCATCCGCGATCCGTACTTCGGCGTACTCGGCACGGTGGCCGCGCTTCCGGAACAGCCGGCGGTGCTCGGGTCCGGCAGTCGCGCGCGCGTCCTTGAAGTGGCGACGGTGGATGGCTCGCGCATCACTGTGCCGCGTGCCAATGTTGAAGTGATCGACGGCTGAGTACGCGCCGCGAAATTGCCGGGCGGTGGTACCCCCGAGCGAGTTCATCTTTGGTACACCCCGCGCATGTCAGTGGCCACCATCCTCCTTCTGGCGCAGGAAGCCGGCGCGGAGAGTTCCACAGCAGTGACTTGGTTCATGCCCGGCAAGGGTGTGCTGGTCGTTGCGTTAGTGGTGGTAGTGGTGGCGGTGCTCGGTTCCATCTTGTGGGCGCGCGCGGGACACTCGATTGTTGTTCGCAAAATCGCTGGACTTGATGCCGTTGATGAAGCCGTTGGCCGTGCCACTGAAATGGGTCGACCGATCCTGTTCGTCCCTGGTATTCAAG
>JBBAOD010000018.1:21563-22053 GCA_040401635.1 Phycisphaerales bacterium | reverse complement strand
GGTACCGCGGACGATCGAGCGATGGTGGACACCGCGCTCCGTCACGCGCGGCAGCTCAATATCGACTGCGTCGCCGAAGGCGTGGAAAGCGCTGCGCAGTGGGCGTTTCTTGCCGAACATGGCTGGCATGCAGCGCAGGGTTGGCACATCTCCCATCCGATGGCTGGCACGTCCATTCCAGGATTCGTTCGCAACGAACCGGATGCGATGGCTGCAAGCAGACGCACTGACGCATAAATCGCGCTACTTCTGAACCCCCGCGAGATCCAAGAAGAATGCCTGCTCGCGCGCGGCCTGTTGCAGGCGCTCGAAGCGTCCGCTCTTGCCGCCGTGACCTGCTTCCATATTGATATGCAGCAAGAACGGATTGGCGTCCGTGCGCAGTCGACGCAAGCGCGCCACAAACTTGGCGGGCTCGTAGTACTGCACCTGTGAATCCCACAGCCCAGTGGTCACCAACATGGCCGGATAGTCCTTTGCCGTCAAATTG
>JBBAOD010000018.1:2057-21553 GCA_040401635.1 Phycisphaerales bacterium | reverse complement strand
AGATGTACTCGTACGCTTCCTTTGATTCCTTGGGATTGCCCCACTGCGTCCACTCATTGGTGGTGGGCGGAATGGTCTCATCAAGCATGGTGGTGAGCGCATCAACAAACGGAACATGCAGGCCGATTCCCTTGTAATGGCTCCCCGCCTGATTGGCGACGGCACCCATCAACAGACCGCCCGCCGAGCCGCCGGTTGCAAAGATTCGCCCATCACACCAACGCTCCTTGCGCAAGAAGTCCGTAGCGTCAACAAAGTCGTTGAACGAGTTTTTCTTGTGCATCAATCGACCGTCCTCGTACCAATCCTGACCCATATCCGCACCGCCACGAATGTGTGCAGCAGCAATCAGGAATCCGCGATCCATCAAACTCACCGCAGCGGAATCAAACTCCGCATCAGTGGGCAGCCCGTAAGCGCCGTAACCCTCAATACGCATGGCATGCTTACCATCACGGGTATACGCGTCCTTGCGCCACGAAAGCGAAACTGGAATGCGTTTGCCATCACGGCTCGGCGCCCACGCACGCGCGGTTTCGTATTGATCGCGTTGGTAACCAATGACGGGCTGCACCTTGCGAACCGTGCGCGCCGCGGTTGCCAAATCAACATCAATCGTCGTGCGCGGCGTGACCATCGACGTGTAACCGATGCGCACCGACGTGTTCGCCGCATCCATGTTCTCACCAAAGGTCATGGCGTATGCAGACTCGTCAGCTGGCACCACTGTGCCGCTGCCACCAGTCCAAGGAATGATGCGGACACGCGGATTAGCATCAACGCGCTCAAGCACGGCAATTCCTGAATTGAAAGCAATGGCGTCATCGACTGATGCATCCGCACGTTGCGGCAGAATGGTGTTCCACCCGGCGCGGTCATCTGGCGCAGACTCGGGCGCCACCACCAGTCGGAAGTTGCGTGCACCTTCGTTGGTGCGAATCAGCCATTTGCCGGCGCAATGGTCCACATAGTTGCGGACATCAGGTCGGCGCGGAAACACTACGGCTGCGGGCGCATCCGGACGATCAAGCGGCACCACGCGTAGTTCGTTGGTGTCGTAACCCTCCATGGTGATCAATAGGTATTTATCGCTGCGACTGGTGCCAATTTCCGTGAAGAGCGTCTTGTCCGGTTCGTCATAGACGAGCGTGTCTGACGCGGCCGGTGTACCCAAGACATGGCGATATACCGGTCCACTCTGCAACAACACCGGATCTTGGCGAATGTAGAAGACAGATTTGCCGTCCGCAGACCACTCCACTGACTCCAACGTTCCTTCCATGTGATCCGGCAGCATGGCACCCGTGCGCAGATCCTTGAAATGAACGGTGTGCATGCGGCGGCCGGTGACATCCTGGGTCCACGCCAACATATTGCCATCGGGGCTTGCAGCAATCTCGGTCACCCGAAAGTAATCCTCCCCTTTGGCCATCGCTGGTACATCAAGCAACACTTCTGGCTGCACGGATTCATCTTGCGCCGCTGGCGTCCCGCGTCGGCGCATGTAGGTTGGATATTCCGCACCGGTATCAAAGCGCGTCCAATACCAGTAGCCGTGATCGAATGCCGGCACGGTGGAATCATCTTCCTTGATGCGTCCACGAATCTCTTTGACGAGCGTCTCCTGCAGCGGCACCAGCCGCGCCATCATGGCCTCGGTGTACGCCTGTTCTGCGTTGAGATACGCCATGATGTCAGCGGGCTTCTTCTCAGAGTTGTCATTACGAAGCCAGTAGTACTCGTCGGTGCGGTCACCAAAGGGACTCTTGATGACGAACGCTTCCTGGCGCGCCACCGGCGGCTGGAGTGCTGATGCCGAAGTCGGCTTGTGCATGGCGGCCGGAGGTTCTGCTGTCTCACTCGCTGCGCCCGGTTCCGAGTTCACGGTGGTCGCCGAGGCTGCGCCCCCCGCGCCGCCTGGCGTACATCCCACAACGACCAGCGCACTCAGTGCGGCAGCGACCGGGACGGCTACATGACTCACGATGGCTCGAATACGCATGCATAAAGCCTAGCGAATAGCGAACCGCCCCACATCCGGAGGGGATGCGGGGCGGTGGTTGGACTTGGAATATTGCCGCGCTACGAAATGCTGCGCGCGGGCTGCACCGAGTACTTATGCGCTAAAGCTGGAGCCGCATCCGCACGTGGTGCTGGCGTTTGGATTGGTGAAGACAAATCCACGGCCCATGATCTCATCCTTGAAGTCAATCGTGGTGCCGTTGAGGTACAGGAAGCTCTTTGGATCGCACACCACCCGCACGGTGAAGGTGCCGGCCTCTGTAACCGCAGTCGCGGTACCACCGTTGCCGCCTTCAACGCGAGTCACGGTCTTGCCGTCCTCCGCGGTGCGGTAGGTGAACTCCCACAGTTCATCGGAGTCCTTCTGCACTTCGGTCAGATCAAGGATGTAACTAAAGCCACTGCATCCACCGCCCTTGACGCCAACGCGGAGACAAATCTTGTCTGCGTCGAGGCCCTGCTGATGAATGATGTTGCTGATTTCGCGGGCTGCCGAATCGCTAATAATGACGGACATAATGAATTCTTTCCGTAGAGTGCATTGAAACTATCAGTGGGTAGCGGCGTGGGTAGCGGAATCAGCCACCATGCCGTTCTTCTTGCGGTAATCAGCAATGGCCGCACGGATGGAATCCTCGGCGAGCACGCTGCAGTGAATCTTCACGGGCGGGAGACTGAGCTCCTCAACAATCTGGGTGTTCTTGATGGTGAGCGCCTCATCAACTGACTTGCCCTTGAGCCATTCAGTGGCCAAGCTGCTGGAAGCAATCGCGCTGCCGCAACCAAAGCACTTGAACTTGGCGTCTTCAATGACGCCCTGCTCGTTGACCTTGATGTGCAACTGCATCACGTCGCCACACTCTGGAGCGCCGACGATGCCAACACCAACATCGTTGCGCTTGGCAACATCAGTGCTGGTGCCGAAACTACCGACGTTTCGTGGGTGCTGGAAGTGATCAACAACTTTGTCTGAGTAAGCCATGGTTGGGTCCTGTGCGCCGGCGTTGTGCCGGTCAAATGCGTTCGGGTGAGGTGACTGCGCGGATTAGTGCGCTTGCCACTGAATCTTGGAAATGTCGATGCCTTCTTTATGAAGGTCAAACAGCGGACTCATCAAGCGCAAGTGCTCAACGGCCGCAACGATCTGCTCAATTGCAAAGTCCACTTCTTCCTCAGTGGTCCAACGACCAAGCGAAAGGCGTAATGATGAATGTGCCAATTCATCGCCAACTCCGAGACCCTTGAGCACATAGCTCGGCTCGAGACTGGCGCTGGTGCACGCGCTACCGGAACTGCAAGCGATGTCCTTCACGCCCATCATCAGGCTTTCGCCCTCAACGAACCCGAAGGAAATGTTGGTCACGTGTGGAAGGCGCTTCTCGGCGTGGCCGTTCACCTGAGTGACTTCAATACGGCGCGAAAGTTCAGTTTCAAGCTTGCGGCGGAACTTTATGACGCGTTCGCGTTCGTGTTCCATCTCGTGTTGGCAGAGTTCGCAGGCCTTACCAAAGCCAACGATTCCGGTGACATTCAGCGTGCCAGAGCGCATGCCGCGCTCGTGTCCGCCGCCGTCAATGATTGCCTCCAAGCGGATGCGCGGCTTGCGGCGCCGCACGAACAAGGCGCCCACGCCCTTCGGTCCGTAGATCTTGTGGCCGCTCCAACTAAGAAGGTCGATGTGATCGCGTTCCACATCGGTTGGCATCTTGCCAACCCACTGCGTGGCATCAGTGTGGAAAACGATTTCCTTGTCGTGGCACAACTTGCCGATCTGCGGAATCTCATTGATCACGCCGATCTCATTGTTGGCCCACATGATGCTGACCAAGATGGTGTCTGGACGAATGACCGCGGCGACCATGTCGGCAGTGATCACGCCATCAGTACCAGGCGCCAGGAAGGTGACATCGAAGCCCTCGCGCTGCAGGCGCTTGCAGGGATCGAGCACTGCCTTGTGTTCATGGATCGCTGAGATAATGTGACCACGACCGGTCTGGCCGGCCGGAGCCTTTGCGTAAATCTCTGCAGCGCCCTTGATGGCCAGGTTGTTGCTCTCCGTGGCGCCGGACGTAAAGATGATTTCCTTGGGGTTGGCGCCGATTAGCGCGGCTGACTGCTCGCGGGCGAGCTCAACGCCGTCCTCTGACTCCCAGCCGAACTTGTGGTTACGGCTCGAGGAGTTGCCGAATTTGTCGCTGAAGTACGGAAGCATGGCTTCCACCACGCGCGGGTCGCAGCGAGTGGTGGCGGCATGATCGAAATAAATGGGTAGTTTGAGTGCCATGGTGGTTTGCAAGGGATTCGGAGGAGCGCAGGACCGTCAGGGCCTGCGGCAGTTGAGATCCAGTCGCAATATCAGTCTAGGAGGGCGGGACACAATTGAAAAGCCTTCTCGGAGCGGATATCTGTGAATTCTCGGAAATGTAGTCCGGAATTCCCAACCGGAAGTTCCGGCACTATGGTGGACACCGCAGATGCAGGTCCTACACGCCCCAGAACAGCTTGCCCCGTACGTTGGCTGCGCCTTGGTGCCCACCATGGGCGCCCTGCACGCTGGACATGGTGCATTGATGCGCCGCATGTCGGGACGAGGCATGCCGGTGTTGGCCACGGTGTTTGTCAATCCAACACAATTTGCGCCGCGCGAAGACTTCACAAAGTATCCGCGCACGCTTGCAGATGATGTGAAACTGGCAGAGGAGTGTGGTGCGCACGCTGTGTTTGCTCCAACTGCGGAGACCATTTATCCATATGGACTTGATGCAGCACGCGCTGAAGCCGCCGCATGGCCGCTCCCCGATGTTGCGCATCAGCCGCGCTTAGAAGATGCCAGCCGCCCCACGCACTTTGGTGGCGTGTGTCAAGTGGTGGCGCGGCTCTTCGACCTCACGAAGCCGGCAATCGCGGTTTTTGGTGAGAAAGATTTTCAACAACTGCGTGTCTTGGAAGATATGGCCGCGATGACGCGCGCCGCGGATGAGCGTTGGGGCTCACTGGTGATTGAAGCTGCTCCCACTGTTCGTGAGCATGATGGGCTTGCCATGAGTAGCCGCAATCGATATCTCCAGCCGGAGCAACGTGATCGGGCGTTGGCGCTCGTGCGCGCCTTGCAGGATGCGGCCGCGGCTACCGACCCACCGAGTGCCGAACGCATCATGCGAACCACGCTCGAAGCGCACGGGCTGACGGTTGATTATGCAGTGGTGCGCCATGCCTCCACCCTGCTGCCCGTCAACAGCTGGAATGCCCCAACCCGCGCTCTCATTGCAGCCCGCATCGGCGATGTACGGCTCATTGACAACATGGCCATGCCAATCCGCGGGAACTTGGGCAAACCCGCCGGATAGGGGTAGAATTGTCTTTATGACTCAGGCTTCGCTCTCGACCGCGCTGCTGGTGATGGTGACAACGATGTTCGTTGCAACTCCAGTGGCGACCGCGGCACCGCAGTATTCCAATCCGCGCCCCAAGAGCACGCCACGGACGACGACCCCGCCGCCGAAGACCACGGACAGCGATAGCAAAGCAGACGGCCCTGCCGTGCCAACCTCGGAGACCAAGTACTACGCGCCGCTCGACAAGGCCGACCGTGCAGCGCTGAAGGAACACGAAGGATGGATGATTCCCAAGCCCACCGCTGATCTCAAGTGGGTTGGTGGCGACGCGATGGATCGCGCGGCATTCCGCGACAAGGTGACGGTGATTCAATCAGTGGGTGGGAAGACCAGCCCGCGCACGGCGCTCGAGAAGGTCAAGCGTTCACTGCCTGAAGGCGTACTTCTGCTTGGACTGCACACCCCGGACCAGGCCGATCGCGCGGACGACATCTTGGCGAAAGATGCACCGTGCTTGGTGGCGATTGATGCCTCCGGTGATTGGTGCGACGCACTAGGCGTCTGGAAGAAGCCCGTCAATATTGTGATCGATAAGACCGGTGCGGTCCGCTATGTCGGGCTGAGTGAAGCGGGTCTCAAGGCCAAACTGCCAGCGCTTCTTGCAGAGGAAGTGGACGAAAGTATTGAGGCGAAGGAGAAGCCAGACGCCATGGGCGCGGCTGGCGCCACTGATGCGAAGCCCGCTGCCGAAGTGAAGTGGCCAGAGTTCTTGGCGCCCATTGATCCAAAGTCCGCCGGCGACATGCGCGGCAAAAAGATTCCTGGCTTCACGGTTGCCAAATGGCTTGGACAGCGACCCGATCCGGCCACCCGTCTGGTGGCCATTGATTTCTGGGCAACCTGGTGCGGACCATGCCGAGCCGCCATCCCGCATGTCAATGAATTGACCGAAAAATACGGGCAGGACATCCTGTTTGTGGGCATCAGTGATGAGAAGGATTCTGTATTTACCGCCGGGATGAAGAAGCAGAAACTCAAGCCTGGGGACTTCAAGTATCCACTCGCTCTTGACCCCGCAGGAACACTGAAGGACAAGTTCTTTGCGATTAACGGCATCCCGCATATGGCGATCTTTTCAGCGGATGGAATCGTCCGTTGGCAGGGTCACCCCATGTCATTGCAGACAGAAGACATCGACAAATTGATTGCCGCCAACCGCGCCAACACCAAGCCATCCGCCGCCACCGGCGCGAAGGACGGCCGCGGCTGGGCGGGCGCAGCAACGACTCAGAAGTCTCGGTGAACGATCGCCAACGCTGCAGCGTCCAGTGCATCACGGGCTGCACCGGCTGGCACCTTCGCTAGTTCTGCGCGGGCGGTTGCAACCATCGCCTCAGCGCGATGACGCGCATCAACAAGCGCTCCACCCGCGGTGAGTGCGGCCATCAATGCAACGCCATCCCGCGCACGGATCGCGGCGATGGTTCGCTCGCGGGTGGTACCAGCGCAGCGTGCCAGGTGAATGATCACCGGGAGCGTTAACTTCCCCTTCTCAAGGTCACGCCCGAGACTCTTGCCGACCACGTCCTCGCGTCCCTCAAGGTCAAGCAGGTCGTCTTGAATTTGGAAGGCCACGCCAATTCCTTCGCCAAATCGACGAAGTGCGTCGACGGAATCTTCGGGCGCACCAGAGAGACGCGCGCCGAGTTCACAGCACGCACCGATGAGCACCGCGGTCTTGCGACGCACAATCTCAAAGTACGTGCGTTCATCAAGGGACAAGTCCTCGCGATGACTGAGTTGCACCAATTCACCTTCACACAGCGTATTGGTGACTTCACCAAGGCGAAGGTTGAGCGCTGGATCACCCGCGCGGCTGCACAGGTGAAAGGCGTTGGAAATCAGGTAATCGCCAAGCATCACCGCCACTTCATTGCCGCGCAGATGATTGACCGTGCTGCCCTTGCGGCGCACTTCTGCTTCATCAAGCACATCGTCATGCACCAACGTGGCCATGTGAATCATTTCACAGGTGGCAGCAATGATGACGTGTCGCTCACCCACATTGCCAAACGCTTGCCCGCATAGGAACACCATGGTGGGGCGAAGCATCTTGCCGCGGTAGCGCTCCACGTGCCGACACAACGTGTTCACAGGAGGAAGGTCGCTCGCCAACTGCCGTTCGAAAGCCTTGCTCACTTCCGCCAAGAGCGGAGCAAGTGCTGCAATTCCGAGGCCTTCGCTGTCGGTAGAAATTGGCATAGCGACACTCATTCCTTTGCAATGAACTCAGCGAGCGGAACGCCGGGCCGGGCGCTTGGATGCTGTCTTGGATGTGACGGTCGCCTTCTGCTTGCCAGACACCGGCTTCTCCGCCACGATGTAAGCAATCCAGCCACCGCATGCCTCGCCGACGGTCTTGCGACGGAACACGCCGTCGCCTTCGCCGGTCTTCTTCACGGTGCCTTCCCAATACACGGCTGGGCGCACAAAGCCCGCTTCGATCAGGGTTTCTTGGATTTCCGCCAACGTCCATAGGCGCCAGTCATAGGTGAATGCCTTGCGAAGTTCGGAGCCGTCCGGGAATCGAAAGTGAATGTGATTCAGCACTTCGCCAGTGATCGGGTTGTACTTCTCGGTGTCCCACAAGTACGTGAATCCGTCCAGATTGCGCGACTCGGTGATCACTGAGAAACTCTCGTAGCCACCGTACGCATCAAGGACGAACAAACCGCCATGCTTGATGTTGCTGAACGCGGCGCGGAAATACTCAAGCAAGCCAGCGCGTGTCTTGAAGAGGAAGTAACTGAAGTTGAGAGCCGCCAGAACATCGGCTGGCTCTGTGGGGGTGCTGCGAACATCACCCTTGATCCATTGCATGCGCTTGCACTCATCAGTGGTCAGCGCAGTGCCGTGACGACCCTTGCCCCACGCCATCGTCTTGGTGCACAGGTCAATTCCATACGCGCGATTGTTGGGGCGATGTTGCACCCACGCGCAACTTGCAAAGCCCGTCCCGCAGAAGTCCTCGCGCAACACGGTGGGCACGCGGCTATAACGCTCGCGGAAGGCGCGCTCCATGAATGCAATCTCCGCTGACGGCTCTTGCACCGAAAGCTCGTAGAGTTCGTGACGATCGCTCGTGCGCGCGGTACGCCAGCCCTTCGCCTTGGCGGCGGGCTTCTTCTTGCGCTTGGTTGCGGTCGCGGAGGGTGACGGACTGCGCTTCTTCTTGAGGGTCTGTGTAGTTGCCATGTGAGGGGTCGAATGTTACTCCGCAGTGCTCGGTGACGCGGCACGATCTCTGGTGTTGGCTCGCCACGGATCGCAACAATTCACTCAGCGCGGGCGGGGTGCGCCATCGTTGGTGCGGTACCACTGCGCGGCCGATGCTGCCAGCGCGGGCGCTGCCATCCCAAAGTCCTCAGCAAGTGCCTTCTGCCATGGTTTGCCGCCCTTTATCGCTTTGACCCACGAACCAAACTTCTGCTGGCGATTAGCAATCATTAGGTCAACCATGATGTACCCCACCGAGTAACCGATGGCGTTGTCGCCCGGCCAGGTGCCATCCTTGCCGCTGAGCGCCATGATCTTGGTGGCATCACCGCCCTGCCTGAAGAACGCTAATCCCTGCGGGCGCCGGGAAGCGTCCACGTTGGAATTCTTGACACACGCGCGCGCCACCCATTCAGCAAATCCTTCGTTGGCCCAGTCGGGCATCTGAACCGGCGTTGCGTATCGATACACAATTCCATGGGCGGTCTCATGGACAAGCGTGCTGGCGAACTCCAGTTCATTGTTGCCGCGGTAAATGGAAATGAATACCTGCGGCCCCTTCATGTGACACACCCCGCGCAGCATCGCGGGCGCTTTGTGATTGAAGATCGCCGCCTCCGCTAATCGGAACGTGTCTTGCTTATCAAACGCCAACACCACGGCCTTGCCCCAGAACAGTTTGACGCCCTTGGGAACTGCCAGGATGTCCGACACGCGTGCGTACAGACCGTCCAACTCACGCGACCAACGCTGCAATTCCAAGCGAGAAATATCGCCAAATACCAGGAAGTTGTCCGTCTCCACGGAGTCGTACTTTACGCCAGCAACGGTCATCGCCGCGATGGCCTGTTGTCGCATGGCGTCAATGGCGCTGTTCTGCTCGGAGTCGGTGAGCACTGGCCATGGCTTGGCAGTGGCGTCGTCAGGAAGCGCATCGTCTTGCAGGCGACGCTCGCCGTCCATGCGTTCGCGTTCGTTGCGCGCAATACCGGCTGCTTTACCACGCGTGCGTGCATCCTCAATGGCTGCGGGCGTTGCTCCCAATCGCTTGGCTTGTGCGAAAGCATCATCCGCAAATTGTGTGCCGTCACGCGCACTTGCCAGTAATTCACCAAGCGACGTCCATTGCTCTGCATTCTTTCGATCCATCAACTGCATATAGACGCGACGCATGTCGGCAGTCACCAGATCCGTCCAGGCATGATTGCCAAATGAACCAGTGATGCCGTCTTTGGACCACGCGCTGACCTTTCCAACGAACGCTGCACCACTGACCAGACGCGCGCGAATTTCAATCGGACGTTCCAGCGTGCCGGGCGGGGCAGTGGACGGCGGCGCGGGACTTTGGGTGCCGTTTGCGGCGTGACTCACCGCGACGCACAGGATGCCGACTGCCATGATGGCAGTGAGCGTGCGCGGGAGATATGCCAAGGCAGTCATGGTTGATAGGAAGCGTAGCTCGTTCGTGCAGCGCCATCGTCGCCTGGCGGCACAAACCCATGGCGAACCGTCTCTTAGGTGCGAAGCGGCTGCATAATGAGGCTTATATTTGCCGCTGAAATCTGCGCCAATTCCGGGAAATTTGCAGAGATCGCTCAGCAGCAGCGCGCCGTAAACCGATCCCACCCTCGGTGGATTTGGAGAGGCAAGCCAATTGCACTCAATATCTACACGAACCCCTCGGGCAATTCCTAGCATTGCCCGAGAACAATTCGTAAGTTTGAAGCGAAGCATGATCCGCAGAAACGGATCAACCCCCACGAAGGAGGCTGGAAATGTTTGAACGACTCACTGATCGCGCCCGCAAGGTCATGGCCCTGGCTAACCAGGAAGCACAACGCTTCAACCACGAGTACATCGGTACCGAGCACATCCTGCTCGGTCTGGTGAAAGAAGGCTCGGGCGTTGGCGCCAATGTCCTGAAGAACCTCGATATCGATTTGCGCAAGGTTCGCCTCGAAGTGGAGAAGCTCGTCAAGAGCGGCCCCGAGATGGTGACCATGGGCAAGCTGCCGCAGACGCCGCGCGCCAAGAAGGTCATTGAGTACGCGATCGAAGAAGCGCGCAATCTCAACCACAACTACGTGGGCACGGAGCATTTGCTGCTCGGTCTCTTGCGTGAGCACGATGGCGTTGCCGCGCAGGTGTTGATGAACCTTGGTCTCAAGCTTGAAGAAGTCCGCGAGGAAGTCCTCAACCTGCTCGGCGCTGGTGCCGATCAGGAGCGCGACGAAGCCCCACAGGCTCCGTCCGAGCCGCAAGCACAAGAGCCCGGCCCAACCGAAGGCGGCTCCACTGCACGCCGTGGCAAGAGCAAGACTCCCGCGCTTGATTCATTCGGTCGCGATCTCACCGAACTCGCCAAGAGCGGCGAGCTTGACCCAGTCATCGGGCGTGAGCCGGAAATTGAGCGTTTGATTCAAATTCTCAGCCGTCGCACCAAGAACAACCCAGTGCTGCTGGGCGAAGCTGGCGTCGGCAAGACTGCCATCGTTGAAGGTCTGGCACAACGCATCTTGGCACAGGAAGTCCCGGACCTTCTGTTCGACAAGCGCCTGGTGGTGCTTGACCTCGCCAGCATGGTGGCAGGCACCAAGTACCGCGGTCAGTTCGAAGAGCGTATCAAGGCCGTGATGAACGAGGTGCGTCGCGCCAAGAACATCATCCTCTTCATCGATGAATTGCACACCTTGGTTGGTGCCGGCGGAGCAGAAGGCGCGATTGATGCGTCCAACGTGCTCAAGCCAGCCTTGGCCCGCGGTGAAATTCAGTGCGTCGGAGCAACCACTTTCGATGAGTACCGCAAGTACATCGAGAAGGACTCTGCGCTGGAGCGTCGATTCCAGTCCATCGTGGTTGAGCCACCAAACGCTGACCAGACTTTCCTGATTCTGCAGGGTCTGCGCGAGCGCTATGAGAAGCACCACAAGGTTCGCATCACCGACGGCGCACTCCGCGCTGCCGTTGATCTCTCCGGTCGGTACATCACCGGTCGCGTGCAGCCAGACAAGTCGATCGATGTGATCGATGAATCCGGTGCGCGCTTGCGCCTCAAGAGCATGACCAAGCCGCCTGATCTGGCGGACATGGAATCGCGCATTGAGCGCCTCTCCATTGAGAAGGACGATGCCGTCAAGAACGCTGATTACGAGAAGGCTGCTGAACTGCGCGATCAGGCAGAGAAGCTCCGCAAGGAGAAGGAGCGCATGCAGCAGACTTGGCGCGACCGTATGAATGAGGTCGATGCCGTGGTCGATGAGAATGTCATCGCCGAAGTCGTCAGCAAGATGACTGGCGTGCCGCTCACTCGCTTGGAGAAGGCAGAGAGTTCGCGTCTTCTGCAGCTGGAGGCGGAACTGCACAAGTCCGTCATCAGCCAGGACGAGGCCGTCAAGCAGGTTTCCCGCGCGATCCGCAAGGCGCGCTCGGGACTCAAGGATCCGAAGCGGCCAATGGGCTCCTTTATGTTCCTTGGGCCAACCGGCGTCGGCAAGACACTCTTGGCCAAGGCACTCGCTGAGTTCATGTTCGGCGACCAAGACGCAATGATCCGCCTCGACATGTCCGAGTACATGGAGAAGCACAATGTGTCTCGCCTGGTGGGCGCTCCTCCCGGATACGTCGGATACGAAGAAGGCGGCCAGCTCACTGAACGCGTCCGTCGTCGTCCGTACTCGGTGATCCTGTTCGACGAAGTCGAGAAGGCGCACCCCGATGTGTTCAACATGTTGCTGCAGGTGATGGATGACGGGCACTTGACCGACTCGTTCGGTCGGCGCATCGACTTCCGCAACGCCATCATCATCATGACTTCGAACATCGGTTCGGACATCATCAAGGGTGGCGCCAACTTTGGCTTCACCAAGCGTGAAGAGGTCCAGGACTACGAGAAGATCAAGAAGGCCCTGTTCAGCGAGGCGGAGAAGTTCTTCCGTCCCGAGTTCATCAACCGTCTCGACGACATGATCGTGTTCCGACCGCTCATCAAGGCGGATCTGACCTACATCATTGATCTTGAGTTGGCCAAGTTGAAGGAACGCCTCACTGGGCGCCGCATCACCCTCGAAGTCAGCGACCCCGCAAAGGACTTCCTCATCGAGAAGGGCTACAACCCTGACTTCGGTGCCCGTCCGCTGCGTCGCGCGTTGGCACAATTCATTGAGGATCCGCTTGCAGAGCGGCTGCTCAGTGGTGAGTTCGGCGAAGGCACCGCGATTGTTGCTGTGCACGAGGTCGGCAAGGACTACCTGACCTTCACCGGTACTGGTACCGAGAGCACTGACGAGACTCGCAAGAGCGAGGCGCAGCCGACCTGAGTCGGTGCGATTGATACAGATTCCAGCTTCCACCGGCCGGTCGTATGTTGCGACCGGCCGGTGTGTTTTTGCAACTCGTATAGTTCCAACGCGATGACTTCTGCCATCCCAACACCCACGAGCGGAACGAACCACTTGGTGGTGGATTCACTGCACGTCTATCCACTCAAGGGCGCGGCGGGGTTTTCCCCGCGCAGTTGGCACGTTGATGAGCGCGGCCTTCGCCATGACCGTCGCTTCATGGTTGTTGATGAGGACGGGCTATTCATTTCGCAACGAACGAACCCGCGGATGGCACTGATTGGCGCAGCGATTTCCGAAGCTGGGCTACACATCACATGTGCAGCGGGAACGCTGGATGTTGCCTTCCCACCCAGCAGCGCTCCCACACTCCGCGCCACCGTCTGGGACGACTGCTTTGACGTTCGCGTCGCCGATCCGAACGCGAGCCGCATGTTGAGTGAAGTACTTGATGCGCCCGTCCAGTTGGTGTGGATGGATGATGATTGCGAGCGACTGACGAGTATCAAGCGCGGAGAACCAAGACGCCACGTCAGCCTTGCAGACGCCGCACCGCTACTTCTCACCACGACCGCAGCGCTGGAAGAGTTGAACACGCGGCTGATGCGCGGCGGCGCCTCAGCGGTACCCATGGATCGATTCCGCGCAAACATAGTGGTACGTGGCACCACCGCTGGCGCCGATGACGAGTGGCGCGCCCTGCGCATTGGCAGCGCCACGTTTCGCGTCAGTAACGCATGCAAACGCTGCAAGGTGATCACCATCGATCAATCAACCGGCGAGTTTGCGGGAAACGATCCGCTCGCCACCCTTGCCACCTACCGCGCCGAAGGACCAAGCGTGACATTCGGACAGCACATGATGGCGGAGGGTTCCGGCTCAATCAGTATTGGTGATTCGGTGGCTATTGATGCAACGCATGAGCGATTGACATAACCTTCCAAGCATGAATACTCAAACGCAACGCATGAAACTAGCAACGATCGCCGCACTCGTCGCCCTGACTGGCATCGCCGCATCCTGCAGTTCGCTGGTTGCAACCGGGACCGCCGATCAAGCGCACGCGATGGCTCAACTTGCTCCGCTCTATGCGGTTCCGAAGTTTGTTGCGCCGGGACCAGCCTTCGATGCGAAGAAGGTCATGACTGGCAAGTCGATCCTCAGTATTCCAGGACCAACAAATAACCCGTGGTATGAGCAGGGCCTGACCGCGATGAAGAGTGCGTCATCGATGGTTGGATACTCGTACTCCTTCGTGCCGAACAGTGGTGAGCTCGCTCAGTATCAGAGAGGCATAGAGACTGGCATTGCATCGAAGGTCTCACTGATCGACCTCTTTGCCGGACCCAGTCCCAGCGACCTGACGAAAGAAATCGCCGCTGCAAAGGCGGCCGGGACGATCGTCGCGGTGTCACACAACTTTGGCGTCGGTGCCGCGGTGCCCAAGGATGTTGACAACTTACCCGTCGACTTCGCACGCGCGGGTCGTCTGTTGGCGGACTGGGTGATCTCCAAGGACACAGCTGCTCATGTGCTAGTGCTCGTGTCGGACGAGTTGGCGTCAACGGCGTCGCTCCGCAGCGGGATCGCTTCGGAATTCCAGCAGTACGGCGGTCCGAATATCAAATTTACATTTTCGAACGTAGCAATTGCCAACTGGGGTACGGGCCTGAAGACCGCCGTTGAAGCCGCATTCCAAGCTGATCCAAAGATCTCCTACATCGTCTGCATTTACGACAGCATGTCAGAGTTCGTTGTGCCTGCCGTTGCAGCAGCGAAGATGGAAGGCAAGACAAAGATCATCGGATTCAACGGCACCCCATTCGTCCTTGACATGATCCGTGCTGGCAAGGTGGAGATGGCCGTCGGCGAATGCCTCGAATGGACTGGCTATGCGATTGCCGATGCCGAAATGCGCCTGGTTGGCGGCATGGGCACGGTGAAGGACATGAATATTCCGCTGCGCATCTTTACCAAGGACAACGCAGCAGAAGCCGGAATCCCTGCCACGTTCGCTAAGGGCTACGGCGACGCATTCAAGTCTGAGTACCGGAAGCTCTGGGGATTCTGAGCCATCCCGCAATGCTTGACTAGGCGGAGCAATTCAATACAAGTACATCAACAACAACGCGCACTCCTGATGGAGTGCGCGTTGTCATGTGTGAATGTTGGTTTCTAAACCAGACTCAGCGGCGACGGCGCACCCTACCGGTGATCCCGGCGGCGGCGAGCAGCGCGAGGGTACCTGGAGCCGGTACTGCGGTGCCGAGGTACATGGTCTCAGCGCCGACGAAGTAGGCCGCTGCAGTACCCATCGGCTGGATCTTGAAAGAAGTGATCGTCTGTGTTGGGTCTGCAACCCAGAATCCCATGAACTGGTTGGCAGAGCTGATGGTGCGGAAGATTGACGCGCCGCTTGAGAGCTTCAGCCAAATCTTGCCGGCAACCGCCTGGCCTTCAGCATTCACGAGTTGGAATCCGCCACCGATACCGCGCACGCCACCCATCGGCATTTCGTACGGAGCAGTAAAGTTCATGTTGACTGTTGCGCCAGCTTGCTCGGCGTACAGGCCAGTTGTTGTGGCGTACAGTGACCCGGCAGATACAGTCGCAGTCCATGATGCCCAGCTTTTGCCACCAGAGATGGACGAGCCAGTCGTACCGGCGAGTCCCTTGAAATTCTCGGTGTAGAACTCAGCTGAGTAGCCGGCGGGAAAGAGATTGAGTTCAGGATCACTCGGCGCATTCTGCCACTCCACCAAGTCGGTGAAGGAGATGACTTCCGAGGTGTAGCCAGCGTTGGCCGAGGCGATGAGCGAGCAAGCAGCCACCGTTGCGAATGCGAAGTTCTTTAAATTATTACCCTTTTCCCCTTAATCAAATGATGTGTAACAGACCGGAACACTGAATTACCTCATCAAGGCTGGTCGCTCCCTGCGACCTGCTCCGATGTGATCTCCCATGCCTAGAGAGGCGCAGTAATCGGGATGGATGGATCATGTCAATTCGAGAAAATTGAAACATCGACGTTTCTAGGCAATAACACGATGCGGACGTTAAGCGACCGCGCCCCAGCATCACGAGCGCCCCCCCATTGGCGCCCCAAGTCATACCGATACGATCGGCCCCATGGAACTACTTGTCCTTGGCGGAACCGCATTCCTCGGACCGGAAATCGTGGCCAGTGCTCAGCGCCGCGGTTGGAAGATCACCCTGTTCAACCGCGGCAAGACGCGTGCCGACCTGTTCCCAGACCTTGAAACCATCCGCGGAGACCGTGATCCTGCCAAGGGCGAGGGTCTGAAGGCGCTGGAGAAGGCCATCGCCGATGGGCGACGCTGGGATGGCGTGATTGATACATCCGGCTATCGACCGCAGGACGTGCGCGCATCCGCCACCCTGCTGGCCAAGGCCGCGCGACATTACGTCTTCGTTTCCACGGTTTCGGTCTACGCCTCAATGGCCACACCGAACGCCGACGAGACCGCAGCGGTCGGCACTATTGAAACACCTGAGGAACAGAAGCTCAGCAACGAAACGTACGGACCACTCAAGGCGCTGTGCGAGCAAGAGTCACTCAAAGCATTTGGCGACCGCTGTTCGGTGCTGCGCCCTGGCCTGATCGTCGGACCCGGCGATCCAACCGATCGGTTTACGTATTGGCCGGTGCGTATTGCTCGCGGCGGGCGTGTCTTGGTGCCTGGCCCCAAGGAGCCGCGCAAGGCGCTGATTAGTTTCGTTGATGTGCGCGACTGCGGGGAGTTCTGCGTTCGCTGCATCGCCGATGGTCACGGCGGAACCTACAACGTCACCGGACCTGCCGGACCATTGACGTTTGACGAAATGGTTGACGGCTGCAAGGCGTGCACTGCAGCGTCGGTGGAATTCATACCGATCGATGAGACATACTTACTGGAAACTGCGAAAGTTTCACCATGGATGGGGCTGCCGCTCTGGCTGCCTGAAGATCAACAATTTGCAGGCGCTGGCAACATCAGCCGCGCGCGCGCCGTTGCGGCTGGCTGCACGTTCCGTCCGCTGGCAGACACCGTGCGCGACACGCTGACGTGGTGGAACAAGCAGCACCCCGATACTTATGTGTGGGGCGCCAAGCCCGGTCAACCCGGCCTATCAGCGGAGCGCGAATCAACCATCATCACCGAATGGGAAGCGTCAAAGAAGTGACTCCTGAAGAATTCCCCGTTGGACCGTTGGCTGCGCCCGAGCAATTAATGCTCGCTGGTCCACGACCACGACTTGAGGAACTCTGGCGCGTCATTCGCATTGCGGTGGAATTCATTCGTGGGTTTCGAAAGCTGCACTTTGTTGGTCCATGCGTGACGGTGTTTGGCAGTGCGCGCTTCCCCGAAGACCATCGGTGGTACGCCATGGCGCAACAGGTGGGCGCAGAACTTGGCCGGCGCGGATTTACCGTGATGACTGGTGGCGGCCCCGGGATCATGGAGGCTGCCAATCGCGGCGCTCGTGAAGTGGGCGCACCCAGCATCGGTTGCAACATCTTGTTGCCGAATGAACAGCAACCGAATCCCTGGTGCGATCGAACCGTGGAGTTCCGCTACTTCTTCATTCGCAAAGTGATGCTGCTGAAGTACTCGTATGGCTTTGTGGTGCTACCAGGCGGATACGGCACCATGGATGAATTGTTTGAAACACTCACCCTCATGCAAACCGGAAAGATCGCTGACTTTCCAGTGGTCATCATGGGTAAGGGCTACTGGGATGAACTGGATGACTTCATTCAGAAGCGCATGATTCCAGACGGGACGATCGCAAAGGAAGATCGCGGCCTTGTGAAGGTCACCGATGACCCGGTAGAGGCGGCAGAGTTCATCGCTGAAGTTACGCAACGGCGATTCGGGCTACGTATCGGCGCGCGCGCACGCAAGCGATGGTGGTTGTTCGAGGGCTGACCGATATCGGTAGCCCGCGCCGAATCGTCCGGCGTCGCTTGGGCTGGATGAACATAACGAGTATCACTCACCTCTATGACACAAGCGTTCCGAATCACGATGGTTGATGGTCCCCCCGGCACCGCTGGTGAGTTCGCGGTCCACTCCGACCGCCCGACTGTCATCGGTCGAGCGGACGACTGCCACGTCCAGCTACCAACGTTAACGATCGGCCGTCGACATGCTGCGCTGGTCTGGAGCACCGACCAAGGCACCGGCGAAGGGCACGTGCGGCTGCGCGACCTTGATAGTCGGACCGGCACCATGCTGAACGGCACCCGCCTCGCACGAAGCGCAGAAATTCGGATTGAATCGGGTGACCTGATTGGCGTGGGCCCCTTCCAATTCCGGCTTGATGGCACGGACAACACGCAGTCCCCCATGCACTCGATTCGACTTGGTGAAGAGGATGTCAGCAGCGGAATGCTGGCAGAGGCGATTCTGTTGGAGCATCCAAATGCGCTTGCTGCCGATTACTTGGTGCATCTCCTGAACGCAACCGAATCGATGTCGCACGCAACAGACCTCGCCAGTGTGGCGGACGCCGCGGTGCGTTCGCTGGTTGCAGCCACTAGTTTTTCAAACGTTGCCTTCTTGCTGCAAGGCAATACTGTTGATCGCATTGACGCACTCGCATGTGCTGGGCGCATCCAAGATTCCACCGGTGCCGTCTTAGTCAGCCGGACCATGCTGCGCAACGCACGTGACCGTGCGTATGTCTATCACCGCGAAAGCAAGAATGCGCCGATACTTGCCAGCGAAAGCGTGCTGCGCATGGACATTCAAGAAGCGGCTTGCATTCCCGTGAAGACTGGAGCGACGTTCCACGGCTGGCTCTATCTCGACCGTCGCGGCGCATCATCAAGCACAAACATTCATGAGGCCGTGAACTTCGCTGCTGCTATCGGCCACTTTGTGGGGCTGGCGCTTTCCAATGTGGCGCGCATGCAACTCCAAGAGCGCATGGATCGTGAGCAACGCGAACTCTTCAGCGGAACCATGCGCACGCTCATTGAAGCGATTGATGCCAAGGATCCCTACACGCGCGGTCATAGCGATCGTGTGAGTCGATTTGCTGCGCTGCTTGCCGAACGCGCCGGACTCGGAACTCCGTTTGTCGAGCAAGCGCGCTTGTGCGGGCTGGTGCACGACATTGGAAAGATCGGCGTGCCTGAGGAGATTCTGCGCAAGCCGACCAAGCTGGAAGTCCACGAGTTCGCATTCATTAAGCAACACCCGGAGCGGGGGTTGTCCATGCTGCGTGACATTCCGCAACTGCGCGAGATCCTTCCCGGAGTGCTTGATCACCACGAGCGCTGGGACGGCCAGGGTTACCCCAACCAAAGCGCCGGCATGGATATCAGCTCCCTCGGCCGCGTGGTTGGCATCGCCGACGCGTTCGATGCGATGACAAGTTCACGGCTGTACCGCCCCGCGCGGAATACTGCGGCGGCACTGGATGAGATTCGCCGATGTGCAGGTACGCAATTCGACCCCACCTTGGCCGAGGTCTTTGCCAGCATCTCACCTGAAGAACTCGAGCCGATTATGTCACA
>JBBAOD010000018.1:0-2047 GCA_040401635.1 Phycisphaerales bacterium | reverse complement strand
TTGTCGGTGAGGCTCACCTGAGCAAATTCAATCTTGGTCTTGCCGACCTTGCGGGCGTGCAGGTGGTAGATGGTTTGCATGTCCGTGCCCGCCGCGAGCTTGCCGTCCGGCTCGATATCAAACGATGCATCCACCAACAGATACGCATCGTTGGGAGTACGGCATTGCCACTCGTATCCATCGCCGGACTTGGAAGCGAGGGAAACCTTGAAGTCTTCGCCATCGGTGGCAGTGCCGTCCGTGGACTTCGTGAGTTTCAAGACGTCACCCTGCGCGATCGGACCGCCGTTGTGATCCTTGCCCCCCAAGAGCAGCCGCACGGCCATCACTGGCGGCGGACCGTTCTTGCAGCCCTGCATCGGGACAGACACGCAGGCGAGAGCAAGAAGAGCGATGGTGACTTTGGAACACGTTGGCATGGTGAAAGGGTCTTTCGATGGCGTGTGGATAAATCCTGGTTCGCAAGCGGCGCCGCCGCAAGGAAACAGCACTCTACCCCCCTATCGGCGCACCCGCTCCACTCTCCTACAATTGTGCCGATGTTCCGCCTTCAAAGCCCCTACCAGCCCACTGGCGATCAGCCAGAGGCGATCGAGCAGTTAGTGGCGGGACTCGCGCGCGGCGAAAAGTTCCAGACGCTGCTGGGCGCCACCGGCACCGGCAAGACCTTCACGATGGCGAATGTCATCGCGCGCACCGGCAAGCCCACGCTCCTGATCAGTCACAACAAGACGCTTGCGGCGCAGCTCTATGAAGAGATGAAAGAACTCTTCCCCGACAACGCCGTCTGCTACTTCGTCAGTTACTACGACTACTACCAGCCCGAGGCGTACATCCCGCAGCGCGATATCTACATCGAAAAAGACGCGAGCCGCAATCAAGACCTCGACCGCTTGCGCCTGCTGGCAACCAGTTCGCTGCTGTCGCGCCCGGATGTGATCGTCATCTCCAGCGTCAGTTGCCTGTACGGCCTGGGATCACCGGACGAATTCCGAAACCGCATGGTGGTGGTTGAGCGCGGTACCACCCTGAAGCGCCGCGACTTTCTCATCAGCCTTGCCAACATGCAGTACGTGCGCAAGGAAATCGAACCCGGCCGCGGTAACTTCCGAGTGCGCGGCGATTCCATCGAAGTCTTCCCTGCGAGTGAGCAACATGCCATCCGCATCGGCCTCTTCGGCGAAGAAGTCGAATCAATTGAAACATTCGATCCGGTCAGCGGCGAAGTTCTCAGCGAAGAATCGCGCGCATGGGTGTTCCCCGCTGTGCACTACATGATGCCTGAAGATCGGATGAAGCGCGCGCTTGATGAAATCAAAGCCGAGCTTGACGAGCGCGTCCTGGAGTTACGCGCGGAAGGCAAACTGCTGGAGGCGCAACGACTCATCGGTCGCACGAAGTATGACTTGGAGATGATCCAAGAGACCGGCTACTGCGGCGGTATTGAAAACTACAGTCGATTCTTTGACGGCCGTGCGCGCGGACAACGCGCGTGGACACTCATGGATTACTTCCGCCGCGTGCCGGGGCATACCGAGAATGACTGGCTCGTAGTGGTGGACGAAAGTCACGTCACGCTGCCGCAGATTCGCGGCATGTATTTCGGTGACAAGGCGCGCAAGCAGACGCTTGTCGACCACGGCTTTCGCTTGCCGAGCGCCATGGACAATCGCCCGCTCCGCTTTGAGGAGTTTGAAGAAATCATTCCAGCAGTGGTGTATGTCAGTGCAACGCCCAGCCCGCTAGAACTGGAGCGCTCGCACGGCGTGATCGCCGAACAGGTGATTCGGCCGACCGGACTTGTTGACCCAATCATCACGCTTCTGCCTGCGCGCGGACAGATTCCTGACCTCTTGGAACGCTGCAAGGAACGTGCCGCGCGCGGCGACCGCGTGCTGGTCACCGCGCTCACCAAGCGCCTGTGCGAGGAACTCACCAACTACCTCCATAAGAACGGCGTGCGCGTTCGCTACTTGCACAGCGAAATCGAAACACTGGACCGTATTGAAATTCTCAAGGAATTGCGGGAGGGATTGTTTGATGTGCT
>JBBAOD010000017.1:8910-22081 GCA_040401635.1 Phycisphaerales bacterium | reverse complement strand
GACCATCGACCACATCTCGAGTTCAGCCTTGAAGGGCGCTTCTTCGATCATGGCATCTTCAGTCTTGGCGGACTCGCACTCGTCGACCACCCAAGCGGTGCCAACCTTGGTGAAGACCACTGAATCAACCACTTCTTCGCACTCTTCAATCACGGCAGCCTGAAGCTTCTTCTTGGAAGCGTTGTTGGTTTCCGTCACGATGTCGATGCTGGCGATCGCCGTTGAGGCGATAACGAACGAACAAGAAATAGCAGTCAGAAGTCGCAGATCCATAAATAATTCCTCTGTGTCTCGCAATGTGATGGCAAATACCCCCACCGGAAATCGAACGACCACGCGGACGATCGACGAGCGGAATTATACCCCACATCGAGGTGCTTAGAAGCCGACGGCGTTCTTATTTCCAAGCTTGGTCATATCCACCGTCTTCGTCCAGACCTCAAGCCCCGAGCGCAGGTTGGTGAGCGTCAGGCGGAAGGTGTAGGTGACCTGCTTGGTGTCCCCGGCACTGCGCTTGACTTGGGTGATCTTTCCTGTGAGTGAGAAGTCTGGGTCTGGAAGCGGTTCTGAGGTTTCGCCTTTCAGGAATTTCTCACGTCGGAGCACTTCCTGGGCCTGCTTGTCTTCAGGAGTGTTACCGAAAGTGGTTACTACCGCGGCCTGCCCGGTGTTGACCAATTGCTCGCGCATGCGATAGGTCATTTCACCGACATCGAACCGGGAACTGGTGTCATTGACGATCTCGCCCATCACCAACTGGGCAGGTTTGTTCTTGGCGGTCTTCAGGACGCCGGTTTCCGCAAGCGATTCCAGCATGCCGCTCGAGGCTTTCAGGATGTCCTGCATGTCCACGTTTCCAACAGTGATGATGCCTTCCGGGCTACCGGTGTCCACGTAGCGCGCGCGTTCGCATGCCACTGGTGCAAGGAGGGCGATGGGCAAGAGGACGATGACGGAGCGGATGCGCATGGTGATGTGGATCGTACGTTGGGAGTGATGCAAGATGACGCGTGATTGATGGACAATGCGAAGGCGTGGAGCGAGCACCGAACGCTTTATGACTCAGACTGTCGCAGCTGCAGACGGAAATCAGAAGCGTCGTCCGATGGAGCAATGGCGCGAATCACTGTTGATCCGCCCGATGGAACGTTGGTGACCTTCCAGACGCTCAACTGTGACGGGATGACGTTGCCAGCGGTATCGACCCAATCAAATCGATATGAGAACGTCTTGTAGGCGAATCCATTGTTCTCAACATCAATTTGCACTTCCATGGGCCCGCCCTTGGTGCGGTTCATGCGCACTTCTTTGGCGGTGAGGAAGATCTGTTGGAAGAGATCATTGACGCGCGTCTGTGCCGAAATCGCAGAATCGGCGGGGGTGGTTCGCGTGTACGTGGTATTCACCGAACCGCAACCGGCAGCGAGAAGTGCGGCCATCATGAATGCTGCGCTGTTGGCGACGAGTCGTGCGCGAGCGGGGCGAGCCATGCGCGGGGTGTTGGCAGTGGCATCGATAGTTACAGTGGTGGTGGCGTTAGTAGTGCGAATCATGGTGTCGTTCCGATTCATGTGGCAATGAGTGCGGCGATTGGAGCAGAGTCGGGAGCTGGTGTAGGAGATGCTTCGGCGGCGGGGGCGGGCGGACCCATCGTGGATTCAGCGTCCGGCTCAAGTACCGGCTCGCGCGGGCCGCACACGGTGCCACCACGGTACAGCATGATGCTGGGACTCTTGGCGGACATCGAGGGCAGTGTGACCAGCGCAATGTTCGGGGCACCAGGCTCGATATGGAGGGTGCACAACGCGCCGCCGTCTTCGCGCACCAGGTCCAAACGACCCGAAGGCGGTGTCGGGACGCGCAGCAAGGCGATCTGCTTGGGCATGGTTGACCAGCACCGAAGATCCGCTGCCGTCGATGCTGCTTGATAGGCGATGCCAGCAATCTGCACCAAAATACCCGCGGTGCTGTTGCTCGAACTGTTGTACGCGGCCTGACTGGCCGCCCACGTGGCGGCGGCCTTGGCGGCGGAACTAATGATTTCCTGCGTCACGATGAGCGGCAAGCGCGAATCGAAATCTGCCTCCACCATGGCGTCGATGTTCGCAATGGTCTCCGAACGCGCCCCGCCCGCTCCCGCAACTGCAATGACTGGCGTGAATGACGGGCGTTTGCGCAGGATGGGAAACGCGGCTGAAACATAATTCACATTGCCGACCGGAATGGGAATGTCTAAGCGAAACTCCTTGTAATCCGAAGCGAGCCCAGTGAGAAAGAACACCCATGTGTATGCGGCGCTGCCGTGCGAAACTCCTGAGTCAATCAGTGCAATATCTTCGGCTGCAGCGGCAATGCCCGGCATCATTTCTTGGACGGATCGCAAATCGGCGCGCGCATTCTGGCGGTCGCCCATTTCGCTACTTGTTGCAATCATAAATACCGATCGCAGGTAACTCACGAATGGATTGGCGAACGATGCAAAGCCGAGCGTCGCAGGATCTCTCCCCTGCTCTTTGCGAACACTTGTAGTTGCCGATGCAGCGATCTGCGTGTTCCAACCTTTTTTGGACCATTCATTGTTGGCGGCGGTCTGTGCGTTGTTGACTTCTTTTTCAAAGCGGGCCACTGCGTCTTGCTGAAAGTCGGCGGCGCGGTTGAATTCAATGCGAGCGCGGGCAAGATCACACTGCATTAAAAAGTTGACGCCCTGCAACGCGCACAACATGATGCGCTCTGGCGGAGTTGCCCTGTAGATGCGAATGGTTTGATTCACCGCAGTGGTGGCGAGCGCCTCGCTGATGGTGGCTTCTGCCTTGGAATCAAGGTACGGGCTCACTTCCACAAAGGCGCGGTCATACCAGCGGCTGGAAACATCGATGGCTCCGGCCGCTTGTTGCGTGCGACCCGCTTCAAGCCACCAGAGAAGCCGGTCTTGCTGGTCGTTGTTGTTCTGCTTGACTGCTGCTTCGGCAAGCTTTGCGGCGCCTGGGTAATCACCGGAGGAGTACGCGGCGTCAATGGCGGCGACCGACTTGCGGAGTTCGCGTTGGCAGCCAGTGACAAGCACAACTGCCAGCATTACTGCCATCATGCGAACCGCTGCCGCCGCGGTGGTGGCGGTGCGCGACGCAATGGGAGTGAGTTCACAGAACCCCGTTCGCATGAACTGTCCGATCACTGCAGGAGTTGCCACCAGATCGACTGGCCGCCGAGATTTAGATTCTGCACATTGGTGGTGTCAATCCGAATATTGCTCTGCTTCAGGAAATCAGCAACAGCACGGACTTTGATGAGTTCGGCGTCGCGCATGACGGCACCGTTCTTCAGGTCATTGAAGAACACGGCATCGCGCTGCCAATTGGCGCGACCTTCCGGCGTGAACTGCAACGGCACGGAAATTTCGAGCCCTTCGCGCGCGTTCACCATCATCTCCATGGGCTCAAGGCCGGGGCGCTCGAACCGCGCGCGGTGCAGACCGGGGCGCAGCGGGAAAGCGCCAGGCGCCGCGCCCATTGCCACGCCGTCAACCTTCACCATGACATTCATTGGTTGCAAGTTGTAGTTGTTGGCGCCGACCACGTATTCACCGGCCTCGTTGGTGCGCACATCAGGGATGCTGAGATCCGCAAGCACGGCGCTGAATTTCACCATGACGTCGGCTGCCGGAGTTGCTGCAAGGCGTGTACGCGTGTCCGCTACTGTGGCGCGCACTGCGGCGCCGATGCGGTTTGCGGCGTCACGAAGCAACACGTCAATGGCATCAACTTCGACCTTCAACTCAGGGGTGTCGCGCTTGGCGTAGTCGGATTGCACTGTGCCTGCTGCAAGGCTTGCACCGGTGACGCCGTCAATGAGGCCATAGGTAGTGACGAGCGTCCATTGATCGACATCCGTGTGGGTGCCGGTGGACGGATCATCAAGACGACGCTTGAAGCGTTGCAGCGCGGTGATCGATGCGGTGAGAATGACATCGGCCTTCATTTGCGCTGCAAGTTGCACGGCTGACGTTTGATTGGAGAGGATGCGATCAACGGCTTCGGAGCCAAGCAGATCGGTGCCCGCATTGGGGCCCGCGGGCGCGATGCGATTGACGGCGTTCACCAAATCTTCGCGGCGAATGATCTGTACGCCGGGTCCGGTGGCATCGGCAGACACCAGGTCTTCGAAGACGGAAACTTTTTCCGGCGCCACTGAGACTGGGCGCTGCTTCACGAAGATCGCCATGCGGATGGGGGCTGATGCAGCGGGAGCGATCGCAGCGGGATCCGTTGTCGTCGGGGCCGTTGCGGAGGGAGGGTTTGTGGCGGGGGCGCTTGTAGATGCGGGTGCACTTGTTAATGGAGACGTACTCGCCGCGCCGGAGGTACTTGCGGATGAGCCCGTGGCCTTCGCATTCGCATCGACGCCGGCGGGCAGACCTTGCGTGCGCAAGCGCAACATGGCGCCCCGATCAATTCCGCGGTCTTCAATCGCTTGCGCGGTGGAGAAGCGCGCACCTGCATCGGTGACGCGCGCCCAACCGACATGCACTTCCTCCGCACCAAGTTGCTCGCCGGTATCCGGGTCAATCATGGCGCTTCCAGGCACAAATACTTCGTAAATCTGCCCAACCGCAACGCCGCTTTCTGCGCTGCGATTGAAGGTGATTTGACCAAGCGTGTAGCCGATGATCCGCGCAGGAGCAAGTGAATCAGCAATGGCATTGGCTACGTCGGTTGCCAATTTCTTCGCTACGGCACCAAGCACCACATTGGTCTTGACACCCTTCTGCTCAACGCCCGGCATGATCTCATTGACTGCACTTTCAGAGAGTGTGACTTGCGTGGAACGAAACAATGACCCAGTGGTGCTATCAAAGATCTTCAGCACGGCTTGCAGGTTGATCGTCCGACGCTCAGCCTTCGACGTTCCGAATTGATTGAGGAGCTCAGTTCTTTCAACTACTTCTTGGTAGTTGCTGATGGTCAGCGTGGCAACGTAGCGCGCGCCGGCAAGTTGAAATGCGCGCGCCGCCTGTGAATCAAGGACATTGACATTGCCACTCTGCGTGAGGTCTTGTTCCTTGATGATGCTGGGGAGATCAGCGCGCGCCACGATTTCAAATCGCCGCGTAGCTTCAATGGCGCTCAGCAGTTGCACATCGGCGCCCTGCTCGATCTGCATCAGGGCGTTGTCGGTGCCGTCAACTTTGGCCTGCGCAGTGACCGCAGGTGTTGCTGCGATGGCGCGAATTGCCAATCGAGGTTTCTCTGCAACCGCAGTAGTCGGCGGCGATTGCGCGGCGGACGGGGCGAGGAATGCGGTCGCAGCCATCAATGGGCTTATGCCAACCATGCCAGCCACAAGAAGTGCGAAACGGACCGGACGCCAGACAGAACGGGTCATGTTGTTCATGGGGGATGCCCTTTGGCAACAAAAATCGTACCGCCGAGGGGCGATCTACGGCTCTGAGGCGGGAACCGAGAACCATCCCCGTGAATCTTGGGCAATTGTCGATGAGCGAGCGAGGGTCTGTGGCACACTTGCATTATGCCGCGGCATCAGCCGCCGGCCTTTCGTGGGACCAAATGCCGGAGCGCAAGTTATGACCAAGATCCACCTGTCACGGGTCGTTTGCCACAATCTCGCAATTGCAGCATCCGGGTTGTTGATGTGCGCCACCGCCAACGCGCAGAACGATGCGTGTGCAGTGCCCACACCGATCGCTGGCTACGGAACATTTCAATTCAGTAATGTTGGCGCAACTACTGACGGCAATCCGGATGCCGCTTGCTTATTCTTCAGTGTGACACAGATATTTAACGATGTCTGGTTCTGCTGGACGGCACCGGCCACGGGATTGATTGAGGTGGCGCTATGCGGTGGAACAACGCTGGATACCAAGATGGCGGCATATCCAGGCTGCGGTTGCCCGACACTCAATTCAACCATCGCCTGCAATGATGACAGTTGCAGCCTGCAAAGCAAACTGCAGTTTGGGGCAACTGCGGGAGCCACCTACACCATTCGCGTTGGCGCATACGCCGCAACGGGTTTCGGTTCTGGTTCGTTCACGGTGGGTGCAGTCGTTCCACTTGTAGATGTCACCAATCCGGTGAATGGGAATCGGTACATCGGCCTCAACGTTGCATCGTGGGCAGCAGCGGAAGCGACCGCACAGATGTTTGGTGGGCATTTGGCATCCATTGCGGACCAGGCGGAGAATGACTTCATCCAACAGAACTTTGGAAGTTACGGAGGTTCTTCGCAACGCCTCTGGATTGGCTTCAACGATATTGCCAGTGAAGGCACCTTTGCGTGGCCGGACGGAACCCCCGCGAATTACAGCAACTGGAACAGCGGCGAGCCCAACAACGCGGGTTCTGGCGAAGACGTCACGGAAATGCTTGGCACCCAGGGCACGTGGAATGACATGCCGGATTCCGGCGGAACCTACCTGCATTTGGCGGTGATTGAGATTGCGGGTGGAACGCCACCGCCACCAACATGCGGCAGCGACATTAATCATGATGGATTTGTTGCGGGCGCCGATCTCGGCATTTTGCTTGGAGATTGGGCACAGGCGATCAATCGAAGCGACCTTGACCATGATGGCTTGGTGACCGGTGCCGACCTGGGGATCCTGCTTGGCGACTGGGGTCCGTGCAACTAATCCGGCGCGGCGAGAGAGCGCCGTGCGGCGATCGCTGATCCGGTCCTGTTGCGGTTATAACACCCAAACGGCAGACATAAGTGCATATTGAGTCACGGGATGCTTGCGCATTCTGAGCATCGCGACATATTTCCGATGTTCTTCTCCGATGGTTGCCATTTCCCGTCTGAGGCAGTCCATCCATGTAAACCTCCTGCCAAGGATTCCCAGATGTTTGGATCCCGATTATTCATTTGTGCTGTTGCTACAGCAGTTGCGGCGTCGCCGGCACTTGCATCGATGACAGTGTGCGATTCGCGAATAACGTTTGCCATCTGGGCCACCATGCACAGTGACACAGCGGTCATCCGCGAAGACTTCTCCACCGTCCTTCCTGGATTGACGTCTGACAGTTTGACGGGCAAAATTGGCTCCGAGGCGGCGTGGACGGCGAGCGCGATCGGCGGACTGGATTCGTACGACAACGCGCTCCATACCTTGCAGGCGGGGCGTTCGGTCAGTGTGACATTTGCATCGGGTCGAGTCTTTGGAATCGGCTCGGATTACTTCTTTAAGAATGCATCCGGCGAGTGGGTGAACGGATACGTGACTCTGGCGCTCTCCGATGGCACACAATTCGTGCGCACCGTGAGTGGCTCGGACACGTTCGCCGGGTTCTGGTCAAACGATGCCGCGATCACGCGGATTACCATTTCGCCAGTCGGGCCCGGAGCGAACGCGAACTTCCTGGGAATGGACAATATGGATATCGGATTTGCACCCGTACCGACGCCTGGTGCCATCGCGCTGCTCGCCCTTGCGGGGTACACAGCCGGTCGCCGCCGGCACGGATGATCGAAACGATTCGTGTAACCAATCGATCCATGCCGGAGTCTGAGCTGGGACGCGAGGACTCCGGCGATGTTTTTAGGGGATGGATTTCAGCGCGAAAGCGGGCACGGCGCAGGAATGGGCACGGAGTAGTTGGAGTGCGGGGACGCACCAGAGTGAACCGCTAACGGATGTGTGCCACTGACAGAAGTGCGGCGCGTTCACGGTAGTCTGCGCCGAAGATGACGCGTTTACCCAGAATCAAACTCGCGCAGACGATCCTGATGTTCCTCATCTTCGGCCTATGCACTGCGCCAATGACCATCAAGGATCGCCCCTTCCCGCCAATTTCGACAACGATCTTTGTCACCATCGCCAGCGTTGCGGCCGTATTTGTGGCCGGTGGACTGCGGTGGGCCGCAGTAGTGGCCGTGCCCAGCGTCGTTGCGATTGCGATATTGATCATTGATGGCCGCGACGTCACCCTGCACGATCATGTGGTACCGGGGTTCCTGGTGGCATTTTCCAATGTGGTGACCGCGGTGGCCATCGCCCGTGCGGCACTCAGCCGCAACACGCGCGGCGAAGCACGGATCTATCTTGGCGCAGCGAGTTACCTGCTGATCGGCATTGCATTCACCATGGTGCACCAACGGATCGCCATCTTGGATCCGGAGGCTTACCGCGTCCCTGGGGCTACTCCGGAATATCCGATCGGCCGGTGGATTGACTACTTGTGGTTTAGTTTTTCTACGTTGACTACTTCCGGATTTGCGGATGTCACTGCGCGAAGTTCCTGGGCTCGCCTGGCGTGCACGCTGGAAGCGATGACCGGGGTGATGTTCCCGGCGATTTTCTTGGCGCGCATGGTGTCGGAGGCCTCGGCAGAAGATATGACGGAGAAGCCCTGACATGATGCGCGCGGTCACACATGTATTGCTCGCGGCAGGCGTAGTCGGAGCGGTACCGAGTGCCGGACGGGTGACGTTGCCTGCCGTTGGCGATGCAGCAGCCGTGAGCTACGGATACCGACTGGTCGAGCCGCGCGCCGCTGCAATCGAAGGCGGGGTTCGGGTGCCGCTCATTGTGTTTCTGCATGGCAGCGGCGAACGCGGCAGCGACAACGAAGCGCAGTTAAAGCACTTTGTGAATGACGCGGCGAGCGATGCACTTCAAGCGAAGAACCCATGTTTCGTCCTCGCGGTGCAATGCCCCGGGGATGAACGTTGGGTTGATATTGCGCTGGATGCCAACGGAAATGCAAAGTGGAGCGAGGGGCTCAAGACCAAGGCTTCGCCCACGCGTGCACTTCAAGCGGTGCAGTTGGCGATCGATGAAGTCATGCGCACGAAGCCGGTGGATCCAGCGCGCGTGTACCTCACGGGGATTTCCATGGGCGGATTCGGCGCGTTCGATTTAGCGGTGCGCACGCCAGCGAAATTTGCAGCGATGGCAAGCATCTGCGGCGGAGGCGATCCGGCGCGTGCTAGCAGGTTGCGCGGGCTTCCGGTGTTGGTGGCGCATGGCATGGATGACCCAATAGTGCCGATTGCATGCAGCCGCGCGATGGCAGAGGCGGTGCGTGCTGCCGGCGGTTCGGTCACCGTTCGTGAATATCCCGGCGTTGGACATGAGGCGTGGCCGAAGGCCTATACGACGGAAGCGGACGGTGTGCTGACGTGGATGTTTGCGCAACACAAGGGCGCGGCGAAGTGAAATTCGGTGGGGGCAGACGCGTGATGGCGCTCGTCGGGATGGGGGTTCTGACGTTCGTAGTTGGTGTTGTTGTGAGCACAGGGATCGGCGGGGTATTGGCCGTCATCGCTGATTGGGTCCAACAGGCAAACTCTCCAACCAATAGCTCGGCTTCCAATGGATGGACGGCCTACAACACGAATGTCAGCGGTCCCGGACTGATGGAAACTTTGTGGAACAATTGGACTGGTGCGATCTTTGCGCTCGTCCAAGAAATGCTCCAGTTCCGGATCGAGAGTGCAGCAATGATCTGCATCGCGGTGACGTTCGCTGCGGCGCCGGTACTGCTGATCGCGCCAGTATGTAAGCGATGGCAGCCGGGCGAAGAGGGGCGATCATTGCGCGCATCGATTGTTGGGGCGGCTGCTATTGGGAGTGCGTGTGCGTTGGGCATTCTGCTCACTGCTGGAGATCTACTGACATTTACATTGCGCGACACCGGGGTGATTGGACCGAAGGGCAATGTTCTCTCGTGGCTCATCACTCCGGTCACACTGCTCTGCGCATGGGTAGCGATCGGCGTGTTGTGGGCGTGGCTTCTTTCCCACGCGGGATCATCGCGCCATCCGGGCGCGGTCACGCGTTGGGTACGATGGTTGTTTGCGGGCAGTTGCGTAGAAATAGCTATAGGTGCGCCAACCTATGTGCTAGCCATACGACGCGACACGTGTTACTGCAGTTGGGGTTGTTGGTGGGCGATTGTTGCGGGCACAACAACGATGGTGCTCTTGTGTGGACCAGCGCTCGTGTTGCTCGCCACACGTCAGGCGCGAATGCAATGGATACGCAGCGTGTGCGGGGAGTGCGGCTACCCGCGCCGCGGCAACGCCCCGCTCTGCCCCGAATGCGGCAAACCCATTCCAGAGTGAGCAGACGAATTAGTACAGGACGCGGAGGCGCGCAGTTCCTGGAACTGCCTTTAGTTCGTCAATCACGTCGGCCGCGTATCGACGGTCGACATCAGTGACGAGATAGCCCATCGCATCATCGGTGCGCAACGCTTGGCCCAGGATGTTGATCTTGCGCCGAGCAAACACTGCGTTGACTGCCGCAAGCACACCCGGCTGATTACGGTGCAAATGTAGGAACCGATGCGATCGCGGCACCGGTGGCGCCGAGATCTGCGGCAAGTTCACGCAGCCTGAAGTGCCGCCCGTGTTCACAAACTCCACCAGACGCGCCGCAACAAACTCGCCGATCGCTTGCTGCGCTTCGGACGTGCTGCCGCCGACATGCGGCGTGAGAATCACATTGGGTAGCCCACGGAGCGGACTATCGAACGGATCCCGGTTGGAAAGTGGCTCTTCCGGGAAGACATCGACCGCCGCACCGCCAAGATGGCCAGCGCGGATCGATGCCGCAACAGCAGCGAGGTCAACGATATGACCGCGCGAAAGATTGACAAGCAGCGCGCCCGGTCGCAGTTTCCGCAGTTCACGCTCGCCAATCAAATGGTGATTCGAAGCGCGACCGTCAACATGCATGGAAACCACGTCAGACTTGCCCAGCAGTTCCGTGAGCGATCGACACTTGCGCGCATTGCCAAGCGCCAGGCACTCCTGTAAATCGTGGTAGATGACATGCATCCCCATCGCCTCAGCCAGAATCGAAAGCTGCGATCCGATATGGCCATAGCCAACAATGCCAAGCGTCTTGCCGCGCACTTCCGTACATCCAGTGGCCGACTTTCGCCAACCGCCATCATGAAGCAGCCGCGAAACGTCCGGAACGCGGCGCATCAGCATGACGATTTCGCCAATGGCGAGTTCAACAACGCTTCGAGTGTTGCTGTACGGCGCGTTGAAGACGGCGACGCCGTGCGCAGCGGCGGCGGGCAATTGCACCTGCTCCGTGCCGATACAGAAGCAGCCAACCGCAAGCAGACGATCCGCCGATTCCAGCGCGCGCGCCGTGACGCGGGTCTTTGATCGAATGCCAAGAATGCTCACACCCTTGAGAGCGCGCGCGAGTTCATCCTCAGCAAGCGCGTCACTCAGGGTTTCAACGCGGTATCCCTCGTCGCGCAACACCTGCGCCGCATCAGCGTGGATGTTCTCGCATAACAGCGCAATCATGCGGCTTTTTGGGAAGCTCGGCGAACCAGGCAACCGGTACAGCCACAGCACTTCATCCACCGTTCGCGCCACGCGATCAGCGCGGGCCACCACCGCCTCGCGCTCAATGTTTTCGCAGTACGCAACGAATTCATGAGCCGCGCCGGCGTCGCGAATCTCCGCGTCGGTGACGCCATCGCCGATCGCCACAATTCGGCCGGGGAGCTTCAACGCACGAACTACTTTCGCCTTGCCACCCGGCTTAGCTACCGGATTGGCGGCGTCATAACCAACCACCGCAGTGCCCTTCCACTGAAACGCGTTGCAGTGAATTCGCTCGGAGGGAATGCCAAGTTCGGCGCACACCGGCTCCACGTACTCGCGGAAACCGCTCGACACGACATGAATGCGATCCGCATTGCGACGTACCGCTGCGATGTGCTTTCGAAATGACGGACTCAGTCGACGCTTGAGAAGCTTGACCAACGCATCCACATGCGAACGCTTGATAGTGAGCATCGCCAAGCGGCGGCGCAGACTCTCATCGATACCGATCGCGCCCGTCATTCCATCGCGCGTGATCGCTTCGATCGCCTCCATGGTGCGGGCGCGCTGCGGATCATCCGCGAGCGCGAGCCGCGCAAGTTCATCGAGGCCTTCGATCGCCACGATGGTGCTATCAAAGTCGAAGATCAGTTGGACGGGTTGCGCTTCGGCGGGTGTGCGCGACATCGGGGTTCCTGCTGCGGAGAGTGCGAGGCTGTGGTGTACCGCAGCCGACGCGCTGCGTGTTCGCGGGTGCGGGTGGTCGATCAATCAGGCCGTCCTTGTCGGTATCTACTCCGGGGCCCTTGTGCTCCGGCACAACCAAGGGCACGATGTAACCGCCATCAAGAACAATCGCGTGACCCCACTGCCACTCAACCTTGGTAATCGTCCCCGCGACCATGCCTCCAACCAGCACCATGCCCCCGGAAGGCGCAGCATTGACGATCGGCGCCCGCAGGAACACCAGGGAATGTGCTGAGACTTTGACCGGAATCAGGCGCGTGCCACCGCCGATTGGAATCGGCTGTCCCAACTCCCCGGTCACCGAACACGGGGCGCCTTGTTGTGGAATTCGCCCACTGCTAATGCCATTTCTGGTGGTCGCCGTCACTCGTTCCACCAGTGCCCCGGAACATCCCAGGCGCTCAAGGGCCGTACGCGCCTTGTCGAGGAGCTTGGCCGTGGTGGGTGCGTCAGGATCGGTGGACCCCAGTAACGGGATGACGCTGTCCAGCACCGGACTCACGCGCGCGGTACTCAAACTGAAGCCCGTACCCTGGCAATCTCTGCAGTCTTCGCGCGTCTCGCGCATGGTGGGCACCGCCCGCGCCGCGGTCAGATCTCGATGTCGGGTCACTTTGGTACCAGTACCTGAACAACGTGGACATTGCAGCGTGCGCGTCAGCGCCATGACACGACCAACAAAGACGTCAGGGGGCACCGTTAATGAGCGCACCGCCTCCGGCACCACAGCGCCAGCGGGCAGCGAAATCGGGAAATCAGGCGCGGCAGGGACAACACCCTTACCAGCACCTTTGGGCTTCACATCACCATCTGCGGAACGCCCATACGAAAGCGCGGCGATGCCCCCAAGCAGCAGCGCCACGACAAAACATCGACGAATTGTTGAATTGCCCACCATCACCGCAGAGTAACGATTAACGAAATCGAAACCGAAATTGCTGCGGAATTTCTAGAAATCTGCACGCACGGGTTGGTGCCAACTCATTGAACCGCACACGCGGCGCACGGACACGGCACGTCAATCCAGCGCTGCCTGATTTCCGCTGCAGATCGCCAACAGATCGGCCCGGGAAATTGGCTTCAAATAGAACCCCTCACAGCCGGCGTT
>JBBAOD010000017.1:0-8900 GCA_040401635.1 Phycisphaerales bacterium | reverse complement strand
GTGAGCGCAACAATCCGACCGCGGAAACCGCGCGCGCGAATGCGCTCGGTTGCTTCGATCCCATCGATACCCGGCATCTGCACATCCATGATCACTAAATCCGGGCAATAGCCGCCATCAAAGCGCGCCACTGCGCTCAAACCATCCGATGCAATATCGACACGCGCACCCGCGAGCGACATCAGCGCGGACAGAATCCGCTGCGAATCAATGCTGTCTTCCACTAATAGGATGTTCTTACCCGACAGTGGACCACTCACACTACGGGGTGCTGGCGTCGACGGCGTCGGCAGCGGGAACACCAACGCTGGCTGGGCCAACTCTGACTCAAAGATCAACGTGAAGACGCTGCCCCGCCCAAGTTCGCTCGCCACATCAATTCTGCCACCAATGAGCGCTGCCAAGGGGCGGCTGATTGCCAATCCCAGCCCGGTTCCACCGTGCCGCCGGGTGTAGCTCGAATCAAACTGCGAGAACGGCTCAAAGAGTTTCGGAATGGTCTCCTCGGACATACCGCATCCAGTGTCATGCACAGCAATGCGCGTCTCCACGCGCGAACCGGATCGCTGCGCAGACACCACCACGCGCACCGACCCTTGGTCTGTAAATTTCACAGCATTTCCAACAAGGTTGAGTAACACTTGCCGAATACGCACTGCATCAGTACAGACTGGCAGCATTACCGTATCGCCTTGTAGTTCTTTGACCAGGGAAATTCCCTTTGAAACAGCACGCATTTGCAGTAGTTGCACCACATCGCGCACGACGTCCGGCACCACCACCTCTGCAATATCGATAGTGCAGCCACCCGCCTCAATCTTGGCGAGGTCCAGAATGTCATTGATGATCGCCAGTAGATGATCACCATTACGGCGAATGGTTTCTATGTACTCACTCCGATCCGCGGGATCGACCCCCTCGTCGCCAAGCAGTTCAGAGAACCCAAGAATCGCAGTCATCGGCGTCCGGATTTCATGGGAAATATTGGCAAGAAAGTTCGACTTGGCTCGGTTCGCTTCCTCCGCACGGACACGTAGTCCGCGCTGCACGCGCTCCTGCTCGCTGAGCTTGGCGACCATGCGCTCAAAGTCCTGTAGCTGCATATTCATCGCCTCAATGACCATGGCGTAGTCGGCACTACCGTCATGAGGCGCGAAATCAGCAATACCTACCGGCCAAGCCCAAATGGACGTGCTGTCCACGATCCGCGGTGAGCCAACAAATGCAACCTCACCCGCGGGCAACGCAGCAAACTGTCCGCGCATTTGCCGCTCGGTTTGACGAATACCCAAGAGCGTTAGCTGGCCCAAGGTCTTACCGACGTCTGCAAGTGAGTCAGCACGGGGGCGCAACACATCAAACACATCGAATAATTTCAACCCAACACACTCAGGAAGCACCTTGGCCATACTTGCGCCAGTTCTGACAATGACACCATCACCGTCGATCACGAAGTGAAACGGGAACAGCGTTTCCAGAAGTAATTGCGCCTCTCTGTTCACCGCTAATCCGCCTGTTCTGGAAACTCAATCAGGAATACGTCATGATCAGCACCGCTTTCGCGATCCTCAATTTGCGTCACCGCGATTGTCTCGCCGTACATTGCGCCGAGACCTTCAAGTACCCCCTTGACGAACGGTGCCAGACCGGACCGCGGCGAGAAATAGTGAACATGGATAGCACCATTTTCCAACGTTTCAGCGCGAAACTGCGGCATGGTGACACCCGGGAACGCCAACGCCAATCGTGCGTGCATGGCGTTGAGTGCCGGCAACATTTCCCGCACATTTTTACCCATGGAATGCATCACCTTCCCCCACGGTTGGCGCTCGGCATAGACCATCCAAAAGTGTCCGAACGCTTGCAGCGCATCGGCGAGCGGCACGCCAAGGCGGCGCGCTACCGCTGCAGCAAGGTCAAATGTCACGTGATCCGGATACGGCCTCATGATGACAAACACTGGCTCAGAAACGCCCGCATCCGCGCAGATGGCAGCCCACACTTCTTCGCCGTGACGCTCGACAACCATCTCCTGCAGTGCGTGATTAACCATTCCAAGCATGGGCTATTACTCCGGTGTGTGAGCGGGACGAGTACGAACTATAAACGCGTCGCACGGTGCGCCTGCGTCCTTCGCGGCGATTTGTTTGATATCCACATGTTCGCCGTACATGTTTCCAACGCCCTGCACAAGACCAAGGACAAAGGGCGCAAGTCCGGGGCGATGCGATCGGTACTCCAACAGCAAACCGCCATCGCGCGGCTCGGTGCGGAAAGATGGCGGCTCAAGCCCTGGGAAGCTCACCGCAATCCGGGTGTGTATGGCGTCGAGCGTGCCGAGTAGTTCATAGGTGTTACTCCCGGAGGCCTTCATCAGTTTCCCCCATGGACCCTTACCGGCAAACTCAATCCAATAGACACCGAATGCGTGAAGTACCTCCGCGATCGGCATGTTCATGTGCTCGGCAACAGCGGTCGCAAGCGCATACGTCACCGCATCGGGATACTGCTTCATCATCACGAAGGCGGGATCTTCGACCCCGGCACGGGCCTTGATCAACTCCCATTGCGGGGCCCCGAATTTCTCAGTGACCATTGCCTCGATTGCCTCATTGATCATGCCGTACATGCGAATCTCCTGAGCAAACTGGTGACACGTTGCGGGGTGAGCAAACGACCGGATCTCGCTACAGAAAATGCGGCTACCGCATGCACGAGCTGAGATCATAGGCGCAGATCGCACGCCTCAAACTGTCCCGCCGGTTGAGACCGCCGTTCCCACTTTGCCCCGCATATGCGGTTGCAGTGACCAACTATGCTGCTCGGATGATTTGGCAATCCACTCCTTGCTTGCACGGCGAATTTTGTTGGCACGACCTGAACACGCGCGATGCCGCTGGCTCCACGGCGTTCTATTCAGCACTGTTGAATGCCACTGCTACCACCATTCCGATGCCGCACGGCGACTACACCATGCTGGCCATCGGTTCACACACGCTGATGGGCATTATGCCGATCAACGCGACGTCGCCGGCGGACGTCCAGGCGCATTGGGTCGGCTCCATCGCGGTGGATGACATTGAACTCATCACCGCTCGCGCTGCTGAACTGGGAGCGACCGTTCGCGTACCAGTGATGCAGGGTTCGATCGGGCGCTCGAGTGTGATCAGCGACCCAACCGGCGCAGTATGCGCGTTGTTCCAAGCAGACCCCGGCAAGACGGACGGAATGAATGAACATGGTCCAGGCGCCGTCGTCTGGAACCACTTAGTGACAGCTGATCCAGCCCGCGCTGTTGAGTTCTATTCTGCATTGCTCGGATGGGAGTCAGAACTTCCGCCCGATGGGGGCGATGACGGCGCACGACGCATGAACGCGCACGGCCGCTCCGTGGCGGGCATCATGCCCACCTCGCACCCCAATGACCGGTCCGCGTGGCTGACCTTCATTTGTGTTGAGCGCATTGAAGAAGCCGCTCGTACCGCTGTTCAACTTGGAGCCACCGCACTCACGGAAGTGTTCGGATTCCCAAGTATCGGAGCAGTCATGGTGCTGCGAGACCCGCAAGGCGCCAGCTTCTGCGTGCTGGAACCGGCGCAGCGCGGCGAAACGTAAATCACGGTTGCTACGCTCACTTCACCGCCAACACCGGCACATCAAAGAGCAAGGCGATGTAGGTGATAAACAGTGCAAGGTGCACCACACCCTGCATTGGATTGGCGCGCCCGTGCGTGAAGTTCACGATCGATATGAGCATGGTGCCGAGCAAGAGCGCAATCTCCGGCAACTGCAGCCCAAGTTCAATGTGCTGACCAAGCATCCGGGCAAGTATCAGGACGGCAGGCACAGTGAGCCCGATAGTGGAGAGCGCTGAACCCAAAAGGATGTTCATGGTGCGCTGCATGGAGTTTCGGCGCGCGGCCTTGATAGCCGCAAGACCTTCTGGCCCAAGCGCCAAGCATGCCACCAGTACGCCCGCGATCGCCGGCGGCAATCCGGTCTGACTCAAGAACCCAGCGGTGGACTTGCCGAGTGATTCAGCCAACACCACCACCACTACGAGCATCACTACCAAACCCGTCACGTCACGCCACAGCGGCTTGTCGAACTCGACGTGGGGCCTTGCAGCTCCAACGTGAAGCGTCTGCTGCGAATCAGGATGCACCCGACCAATATCGTTCATCTGTTCAGCATCAACTTCCGCGGACTCGTGTGTAAAGAACGAACGGTAACGAGAGGTCTGCATCCACAAAAACGCTCCGTACATCAGCACTGAAGCAGTTGCGACAAAGATTTCCATGCGCGGCGTCATAAAGCCGCCCGGCTCTGACTCGGTAAGGCGCGGTAGAACCAATGCAATCAACGCCAGCGGAATGATCAGGGTGATGTACGACGCGGACGACTGCAGATTGAAGAATTGCTCGCGTCGATTGATTCCACCGGCGAGGAGCGCTATGCCCACCAACCCATTCATGATGATCATGAGCGTGGAGAACATGGTGTCACGAGCAACAGTCGGCTCGCTACCGCCACCAAGCATCATCGCGGCGACGATGGAGACTTCAATCACAACCACTGAAAGCGTCAGTATCAGGGTGCCAACGGGCTCCCCAAGTCGGTGCGCAACCACGTCCGCATAGTGCGAAGCGGAATAGGCGCAGGCAAGGATCACTGAGAAGAGCCAGATAAAAGTGAGCAGTGAGTGCTGTCCGCCCGCCCCACGACTCACCACCACGTTGAGCACGATGGTGCCGAGGCCGAGGAGAAGCGGCAGATGGTGCCGAAAGCGGGTCCAGTTCATGAATGGCAGAGCGTAAGGGCAGGCGACCCGCTGCGGCGGCGCCAAGGAGTTTCAATATGGCAGATATTTATGATGGACATTCGTGACACGGCGGCAATTGGGGCTATATTCTTGCAAATCAGAGTCTTTCCATGAGCGCCGGGGCGCCTGAGGAACTTTGAACACCGGGCGGCACCATCATCTAGGAACGATCGAGACATGCGGGACATGCCGAGCACTACCGAATCTGTACGGGCGACCGTTGCCCCCACTGGCCAAGGGTCAGCAACGTTTGAGACCGCAGCCAAGCGCGCGCTGGAGCGCCTGCGCGGAGCAACCAAATCCACCATTGATTCCGCGGGTCTGGGCGACATCAACTCCCTAGCGCTGAGCCGCAAACTTGCGATCGACAAGAGCCTGTCATGGCGCATGGTGCGATTTGTGGAAGAGCCCAATGCCTTCAGCGCCAGCAAGCATCTTCCGGGAGTCGCGGGTCTCCGCATCTTTGCTCGCGCAGTCAACGCCGCTGGTGCCACCGCCGGCTCGATAGCGCAATTTGATGCAGCACTTGAAGAACTTGAGAGCGTTATCGCCAAGCACGCTGGCACACGCTCCTCGTTCCGCGCGCTCCTGACGCAATGCACCGATGCGCCCCAAGCAGACGATCGCGCAATCGGCTTTCGGCGTGGCGCCTTTGAAGCAAACGCCGCGCTGTGGGGCATCCAAGCACGCACGCGCCTGATGATGGCGTTCCTCACCGTTGGCGAACTCGGCGCCGTTGATGTTGCGCTCGTGAGTGGATTTCTTGGCCTACACCGGAGCCGACCCGACCTTTCTTGGCCCGTGGCGCGGCGCCGAGTCCTGGGTCACGAAGGACGCAGCAGCGCAGGAGTTGCTCTTCCATTTGATCCTTCCGTAGCGCTCGACGCTGCACCGATGCTGTCTGAATATTCCACTATCCGCGGCGAGAGCCTTCGCCCGACTGGAACCAATCATGGGTTCTGGTACGAACTTCCTGAAGGAGACATTGGCCTACGAGGCGCGGTCGACTGCGTCTTTGGCGAACGACTTCCCGGTGCAGGACCTGCACTTCGGGATGGCGCGGTGGAAGACGCGGAGGTGATGCTCCGCGTCGACCTCCCTGTTGAACATGTGCTCTTCGAGGTGTTTATTGAGCGCGCGATTCCTGTCAATGGCACACCAACGGTTTCGCAATACAGTCTGCTTACTGGCGGCAGCGGTGAAAATTCGCCCGAGCGCGAGCGGGGACGGATTCCGGTCGCCAATCAAGTACAGGAATTGACCGATGACCCACGTACCTGGTCAACCCCGATTGCCCCCCGGCATTGGGAAATGGTCAACGACTGCATGCAGTGGCTGTCACGAACACCCGCGGACTTCGCCGTGCACCGCGTAAGTATGCAGTGGCCATTGATGCCGACCGCCGTGGTGCTCTCCACGTTGCTGGGACGTCGTAGCTGAGTGCCGTCAGATTGACCGTCGCACCAATGCGGTACCCACGGTCAATCCAAACACTCCGATCGCAACGAGCACTGCCAGCGGTAGCAGCATTTCTGACATGCCCCAACTGCGCCACGTAGCGCCTTCGGCGGCCAGCACCGCCCACTTGAATGGGCTGAGGTTGCTGGCAACCCGCAGAAATGGCGGCATAAACACAATCGGTACCGTTCCGCCACCGATCATGGCGAGCACTAAGAGCACGGCACGGCCCGCGCCTTGCGCCCCGCCCTGCGTACGGAAACCCGCCGCGAGAAGCATCATGATGCCTGAAAATCCAAACGCGGTCACTAGCGTCACCACCACCATGAGCGGCCAGTGCGAGACTTCGACGCGGAACACGAACATGCCAAAGAACACCAGCATCCACTCCGTAGCGAGGCAGGTCACGAAGCACGCTAGCGCCTTGCCAAACAAGATCTGATTTGGACTCATCGGCGAAACCAAGAGGCGAACCAACGTGCCGCGCTGCCGCTCTTCTGCAATTCCTGATCCAAACGATAGCACTGCACCAAACAGCGCCCACGCAATGCCCTGCATGAACGAGATTGCAAAGCTGTTCGCGGGCACTCCAGGACGCATGGACAGTTCCGCAATTTCGACCGACACCGGTTTCCAATCAGCAAGCGATGCGGTCGGCTTGACTGCTGACCCGTCCGCTGCTGGGGCAGACATCGTGCGGGCGCGTGACAGTGCCGTGCGAATCGCCAACCGATCGGTAAATGAGAAATCGGATGCCTTGAGTGATTCCTCCATCCGGTCAAGAACTCGCGCGAACTGCACCGGGTCGCCCACCGCTGCAAAGACGGTACGGAAGGCAACCTCATGAATCTTGCCGACCAGCATGGCTCCTTCGGCGCGACGTGATGGATCAACTACCAAGCCAAGCTTGGCGCCGCCACCCGAAAACACTCCGTCAATACCCTCGGCATAGGCGGCTGGCACAATCACTAGCGCCACCGCATCTCCGCGACGGACCAACTGTTCGCCGGCAGCGCGCGCATCGGTGACAGTGAGCTTGAATCCACCATCTTCGTCAAGCGCCTTGATCAACATGGTGGCCGCTGGCGACGACTGCTCAACAAACGCCGCAACACGAAGCGGCTCGCTGGTCGTTCCACTGAAGACGTAACCAAAGAACAGTGCAATTGCCAACGGGAATACGAAGGTAAAGAATGCCGCCGCGCGGTCGCGCAACAACAGGCGCAGGTCCTTCAGTGCTAGATAGACAGCGGCGCGCATTAGTCTCGGAGCCGCCTTCCAGTGAGGGCAAGAAAGACCATTTCCAAATCCGGCTGTTCAATGCGGACTGCGGTGGCACCGCCTTCGGCAAGGGCGCGCTCAATTTCCCGCAGTGGTTCACGGGTACGAACACGATGTTCGCCGGCCAGCGAATCCACCGTCACCACACTTTCGCCGCCGTGCTCCGCAATCAACTCCGCAACCGTACCGATGGCAAGCACTCGACCGCGATCCATCACGGCGACGCGTGAACAAATGCGCTGCGCCTCTTCCATGTAGTGGGTGGTGTAGATCACCGCTCTGCCCTCGGTGGCGAGGCGCTGTACTACATCAAGGATCGCCGTGCGGCTTTGCGGATCGACTCCGGCGGTTGGTTCATCGAGGAAAATTGCCGTTGGGTTATGCACAAGGGCGGCCGCCAAGTTCAAGCGTCGCTGCATGCCACCAGAGAATGTTGCAACACGGTCGCGCGCGCGTGGCAGCAACCCAACCATGTCGAGCAGTTCATCAGCGCGGCGTACTGGTTCTGGCATTCCGTGCACGCGCGCCAAAAAGACCAAATTCTCGCGGGCGGTCAATTCCTCATAGAGCGCAATCTGCTGCGGCGCCAATCCAATAAGTGCGCGCGCACGTGCCGCACGTGGCGAACCTGCCTCGCCAATCTCAATGGATCCACTGTCGGGCGCCAACTGGCCAGTGCACATGGCGATCGCCGTGCTCTTGCCAGCACCGTTTGGCCCAAGCAGCCCAAAGATCTCGCCGTGTTGCACGTTAAAGGTAACGCCATCGACCGCAGCGATCGAGCCGAAGGACTTGCGGATGTCGCGGACGCGGATCACGTGGATAGGCAATCTACGCGCTGCCGGGTGGTCAGCGCGCGATAGCGGGACGAACCTTCATCGAGACATCAATAATGCTCATGGCGCGATCGCGCAGTGCGGGTTGAACGGGCAAGCGCGGCAGGCGCATTCGTTCGTTGCCCCAACCGGCGCGCGCGGCTGCCAGTTTCACCAAATGGACGAACTGCGGTCCAGCATCCAGGCGCAAGAGTGGCAGGAACCACCGATAAAGTTCCTCGGCTTCTTCAAGGCGACCGTCGCGCGCCAGCTCAAAGAGACGCACGCTTTCAGCGGGAAATCCGTTCACCAATCCTGCAATCCAGCCCTCCGCGCCGGCGGCGACGCCTTCAAGCACCATGTCATCGATACCGATGTAGACGGCAAGTCGGTCTCCCATGCACGCACGGATCGCCGTCATGCGGCGAATGTCGCCACTGGACTCCTTGACGGCGTGCAGGTTGGGGAACTCATCGGCGAGCTCTTCAAGCTCGACATGCTCACCGAGGGCATCATGAACGACT
>JBBAOD010000016.1:15964-22152 GCA_040401635.1 Phycisphaerales bacterium | reverse complement strand
CGGAGAAGCGTGACTGCGGCATGGTGTTTCAGAGTTATGCACTGTGGCCGCACATGACCGTTGCGCAGAATGTCGCGTTCGGACTTGAGGTACGGAAGGTGCCGACAGCCGAACTTCGCAAGCGTGTTGGCGAGGCGCTGGAGATGGTGCGCATGCATGCCTACGCCGATCGCAAGCCAAACCAACTTTCTGGTGGACAACAGCAGCGTGTCGCACTTGCACGCGCCATTGTTTACCGCCCTGATGTGCTGCTTCTTGATGAGCCACTTTCTAATCTCGACGCCAAATTGCGCTTAGAAATGCGCGGTGAAATCCGCCGCATCGTTGATGATTTGCGCGTCACCGCCATCTACGTAACTCATGATCAGAAAGAGAGCCTGAGTCTTGCTGACAAGATGGTGGTTCTTCGCGAAGGTCGCATTGAGCAGGTCGGCGGCCCGCGCGAAATGTATGAGCGTCCCTGCAATCGATTCGTAGCGGAGTTCTTGGGTGAGACCAACTTCCTTGATGCAACGCTTGAAGGTTCCGCTACTCATACCCCACGAGTGGTGAAGACCCGCGCCGGCATGCTGGAGACAACCACCGGGAACAATCACCCTGCGTCCACGAATTTGGTTGCGAGTGTTCGCCCCGAGTCGCTGCGTATGTATCCGCAGAACCAGATCGCCACTGACCGCCCCGCCCTCCGCGGTGTGGTTGCGGAGACGACCTACCTTGGTGAAGTGGCCCAACACCGCGTCGACTGCAACGGCGTCAATATCAAGGTATTTGAACTGAATCCACGGCACCTTTCGCGCCGTGGGGAGCCGGTAGCGCTCACTGTGGACGCTGATCAGGTGGTGCTGTTGGAGCGGTGAGGCGCAGTGGTCAGGGCTCAACCTATTCTGCGCGCATGCGCACATCGATCGCCGCGGCTTCGGCTGCCATCGTCCTTGGTTCCATGCTCGCCGCCTCGTCTGCCGTCAATGTTCCGCCGGCGGGACTGAAAGAGTCGCCCGACGCGCGCAACGCACGTATGGCGTGGTGGCGATCAGCGCGCTTTGGAATGTTCATCCACTTTGGCTTGTACTCCACGCCCGCGGGTACGTGGGACGGCAAAGAAGTTGGTGGAGTTGGTGAGTGGCTCCTGCAAAATGGAAAGATCGATCCGATCATCTATGAGAAGACGCTCGTGCCACAGTTCAATCCGGTGAAGTTTGATGCCAAGCAATGGGCGGATCTCGCTCGTGATGCCGGTATGCAATATGTAGTCATCACTACCAAGCATCACGACGGCTTTGCACTTTGGAACAGCGCTGTGAGTGATTACGACGTCATGGCAACGCCGTTCAAGCGCGACATCATGAAGGAGCTCTCCGACGCGGTGCGCGCCGACGGAATGCAGATGTGTTGGTACCACTCGATCATGGACTGGCACCACCCTGACTATCTACCGCGCCGCCCATGGGACCAGCGCGCGGTTGATCCACAAAGCTATCCGCGCTATGTGAACTACATGCAGGCACAGCTCAAGGAAATCCTCACTAATTACGGCAAAATTGGCATCGTGTGGTTCGATGGTGAATGGGAAGACACCTGGAACCACACCTGGGGCAAGGCCACCGATGACTTCGTGCGCGCTATTCAGCCACAGATCATTGTGAACAATCGCGTCGATAGTGGTCGCGCCGGAATGGAGGGATTCTCCAACGATGAGGCATCCCGCGGCGATTACGGAACCCCGGAGCAAACCATCCCACCAAATGGCATGCCGGGCAAAGACTGGGAAACCTGCATGACCATGAATGACACGTGGGGCTTCAAGTCTTCTGATCACAATTGGAAAAGTTCGCAAGAACTCATTCGCATGTTGTGTGATATCGCGTCCAAGGGCGGCAACTTTCTCCTCAATGTTGGGCCGCGCGGCGACGGCACCATCCCACCAGAAAGCATTGAGCGACTGAAGCGCATGGGCGAGTGGATGAAGGTGAACGGCATAGCCATTCACAACACCGACGCCACGCCATTCCCACGGAAGTTTCAGTGGGGTCGAATCACCCAAGGAGTTGGCCCGCTCAGCGGCCGCGAAAGCACCACGCTGAACCTCATGGTCTTTGATTGGCCAGCAAACGGCACACTTCGACTCCCTGGCATGAGTAATGAACCGCTTTCTGCCAAGATTCTCGGCGCAACTGACCGATCACCGACAGTGACCCGCCAAGGCGACACCATCGTTGTCAGTGGCCTTGGTGCCAGGCCGGTCGACAAGGATGCCACGGTCATTCAGGTTGGCATCGTTGGCAAGCCAGCGGTCGAGCCATTCATCATTAAGCCTGATGGAAATGGGATCATCACGTGCACGGCCGCGGATGCGATCGTCACTGGAAGTATCCAGTACGAAAATCGATTTGAGAATCTCGGTTGGTGGCGCGACACGGCCAGCACCGCTTCTTGGACCGTGCAGATTCCCGCCACCGGCAAGTATCACGTGGCGGTCGCCTACGCGTGCAACGTCACCTGCGGTGGCGACTTTGAAGTTTCCGTCATTGACCCAGATGGGGGCGGCACCCAGACAATCACCAGCAACCTGCCTCCGCGCTCAGACTGGAGCGATTTCATAAACCTGGCGGTCGGGAATATCGAACTCACCGCCGGGACCCGCGTTATATCGGTGAAGGCGGCGAGCAAGCCGGGTGAATCCTTCATCAATCTTCGTAACCTCACCTTGATGCCGCTCAAGTAACCTAATCGCCCCTATGCCCACCTTCACACTCAACGGAACGGCCATCGAACTTGAGCCCCAAACACGGGAGTCATTCGCATGGCTCGCCGGACAGGTCTACCGCCGACTCCATGAAGGACCGCCGCTTCCGGCGATCCTGACGGTCTTTGCGCATGAGGGGACCACAACCCAAGGGCTGCCAACAAGCGACGCACGGATTCAGGCGATCCTGTGGACCTTGTGGCAAATTGGCATTGCCTCCGCGCGCGTGGAGGGCGATGGCGATAAGCGAGAAGTGAAGTGGGACAAGGGTGAGCATGCGAACATTGACACCCGCCCCATCATTGAGCATTTCACCGAAGAGGGCATCAACGAAGGCCGTGCGCTTGCCGCTGGCCTGGTGGTGGTTGCTGGCCGTCACATCAAAGTGAACGGTATCGAGATGCACGTCAAGATCAACAACTTCGAACTCATCAAGGCGCAGGCTGCGGAGATGGAGAAGCGCCGCGCCGACCCGAAGCACGATCCAGCCATGGCTGCCGCGAGTTACCTCGCCGAACTTCTTGCACAGGGTGCTGACCAGAACGACCTGCGACTCCGGGCGGCTATTGAACTCGCAGCAGACCTCGGAATTCGATCACTCTTCGTGGACGCCGCCACGCGACAACTGCGCATTGACGGCTTCAATGAGCAAGCGGCACTGGCAGCCGCGTATTTCCAAGGCGCCCCGGTTGAACAATTTCAGTCTGCCATCAATCGAGCCCAAACGCTGAATAAAATGGCGTTGGAAAGCGCGCAGAAATCCGGACGCGCGCCAGCCGGCGGTACGGACGCTGTTCGTCCGCAAGCCGGAACACCGGATCTGGTTGGAGCTGCTGGAAAGCCTGGAAATCAAGGGCAACCGACGCCGTCCAAGCGTCGCCGCCGCTAATTCTGCCACGCCACAGGGCTTTGCCGGCAAGTCCATCGCGGGCTGTCCAAACGGACTTCGCGAGGAATTGTGCGCACATTTACCTCACAGAATCCTTGACCTGCGATCCACGGATAAGACCGTTCGAATGACCCTGCGTGGTGATTCAGTGTGGACCGCCACGCAGGGCTCAGGACTTTGAGGAGGGCAAGCGATGTGTGACCAAATCGATGGCGAGCGCAACCTGGTTGGGAAGATCGCTGCTGCTACCTCTGGATGGCGACCAGTGCAGATTCAGCTTCGCACTGCGGTTGCCGCCAACGCTGCTATGTATCGCGCGCTACTTGGTGACCTGCCCGGTCTATCGATCGTGAGTGGGCCGCTCTTGGATGGGTGTGTTGCAGATGCTGTGATCGCGCCGACGAATAGCTTCGGCTATCTCGATGCGGGGATTGACAGCGCGTTCGCGCGCCGGTTCGGTCCACGTCTGCAACGCGCGCTCCAAGAGCGCATTGCGTGCGAATTCGACGCCGAACTTCCGGTGGGCGAGGCAATCATCATTCCAACTGGTGACTTCACTATGCCGTTTATGGTTGCCGCGCCAGCGACGCAGTTCCCTGGAAACATTTCCGCGGAACCGTTGGTGTACAGCGCGCTTCACGCCGCGCTGCGGGCAGTCAATGCCTGGAACATTGCTGATGAGTGGCCGCCAATTGAATCAATTGTCCTCCCGGACATCGCGCGTGCTGCCCATGGATGGCGTGCTGAAACCCTGGTGCTGCAGGTTCGCGAGGCGCTCGAGGCGTGGAATCGCGCACATGCTCTGGCCGCGCAACAATCCCGGGCGGCATGAATTGATTCACGCGGCGGAAGCAATCGGCGGCATTGGTGCGCCGATACTGGCACACACTGCGCGCAAGAGTTCCGCTTCTTCCACGGTGGTCTGACCATCGGCTGCAACACAGGCAACACAAGCATCCACCAGCTTTCGCTTGGTATCGAGTTTCGCATTTGATAGTCGCTGCAGTGACTCATCCAGGGCGTCAAGCGTGCACTGATCTGCCGCCGTCTGCGTTGTCGGCAACAATGGCTCGGAACCGCGCGCCGCGCGCCACGCCCGCGCCACGCCGGCTTCGTCGTTGGCACCGGACCACGCCAATACGCTCACCACCAACGCTACATCTGCAACCGTCGCGTGCGCGCCGGGGGCTTTCCCCGCCATCGGTCCCTCGATCGCACCGCGCAAAATGACTCGTACTGTCCATTCCAATCGATCAACCTGCGAATCACTCGCTATCAGTTGCGCCAATACGGCGCGGAACTGCTGATATTGCTCAGGCGAAAGTTGTGCAAGCGACGCCGCACACAATTCAATCATTGGCAATCGTTGTCGGGGATCGATTGCCCCGGTCTGTTGCAGCGCATCGGTCGCGTGAGCGAGTGCGGGATCAGTAGCGGCAATACCCGCAAGCTGCGCCTGCCGCCCACGCCTGTCGCGCGCGAGGAGCAATGAACAAATCACCGCACGCGCACTAAATGGATTCCGCGCCGCATCGACCACTGACTCAGGCAGGCCCGCGATCAGGTGGTGCGCTATACCCAAGTCGAGTGGGTTGAGTGACCCCATACTGCGGCGCGCACCATGAATGGCTGCCGCAGAAACCGCACCAAATGCAGCCATTGATGATGCATGCGCGGTTGATACTGGTCGGGTGAACTCTGCATTTACTGCAGCAGCCTTGGTCGCAGTAGTTGCGCCGTTTGTCGCCACAGCCGTCACTCCAGCCGCCACCATCGTGGCGCCACGAATACGTGCAATACGCTCCTCGATCGGTGGGTGTGTTGAAAATAACGAAGCGATTCCGTTCGCAAAGAAGAAATGGCTGAACTCCGCTGCTGCTGGTGCACTCAGTTGACTGCCTGCGCCGTGTGCAATCTTTTCCAGTGCCCCCGCAATTCCATCTGGATTGCGTGTGTACTGCACCGCGCTGGCATCAGCAAGAAATTCGCGCTGTCTACTCACCGCCGACTGAATAATGCGCCCAAAGAAGTACCCAACAATTCCAATGATGAAAAGCGCAACACCAATTCCAAGTCCAATAGCCGCATTGCTGTTCTTGTCGCGCGATTGACGGGAATACATCTGCGAACGAATCAGAATTCGACCGACCATCGAAACTGCAAATATTCCACCGAGCCACGCCACCAAGCGCATATTGAGCCGCGTGTCTCGATGAAAGATGTGGCTGAATTCATGCGCCATCACCCCTTGCAATTCATCACGCGAAAGCGCATGAATACAACCCCTGGTCACGCCGATCACTGAGTCTTGCTCAGAATTTCCAGCCGCAAATGCGTTAATAGTCTGGTCCTCCATGAGGTAGACCGGCGGAACGCGAACGCCGCTTGCAATAGCCATCTCCTCAACCACATTGAGAATCCGCCGCTCGTCAGGATCACTTGATCCTGGGTCCACCTGTACTCCGCCCATTGCCTGTGCCACCGCCGCACCACCATGCGACATCTGCGCGAATTTCACCGCTGTGCCAACGCCAACAACAGCCAACACCGAACCGA
>JBBAOD010000016.1:2486-15954 GCA_040401635.1 Phycisphaerales bacterium | reverse complement strand
CGACAGCGCAAACATTGACGGGTCAAAGATCTTGCCGCGTGACAGTGTGAGTGAGAGCACTACGTGCACACTCACCACCGTGGCAATGACGCCGATGATGAACAGCGCAACCAGCCAGGTGGTATTGCGCTTTGCCCGTTCTTGGCTTTCAAAGAAATCCATGACAGGTCTCCATGCGTCAGGAATTGTGCGTGTTTCGTGGCGCTTTAAGCGAAGCAGGCGCGTTGAAATCTACGTTCGGTAGCGCACGCGCGGATTGGTCTGCCTCAAAGAGTGCGGCTGCTGAAAAGGAAAACAATCGCGCCACCAGAACGTCGGGGAAGACCGCTAGTTTGGTATTGAACGTCATCACGGCATCGTTGTATGCCTGTCGCGCAAATGCAATGCGGTTCTCAGTACTCACCAACTCTTCTTGCAGTTGCAGCGCGTTATTGTTGGCCTTGAGGTCTGGGTATCGCTCCATCAAGATCATCAACTGCCCCAGGACTGCCTGTAATGCGCCTTCAGCATTCGCCAGTGCAAGTGTCGCGGCTGCATCCCCGGGGGTTGCCGCAACTGCACTGCGGGCGTTGATGGCATTGGCACGTGCACTCGTCACGGCCTCAAGGGTGGACTGCTCATGTTGCATGTATCCCTTCACCGTGGCAACCAGGTTGGGTACCAAATCATGGCGCCTTCGCAGTTGCACATCAATCTGCGAGAATCCATTCTGCACCCGCACCCGGCGCGTCACTAGCCCGTTGTAAACCGCCATCAGCCAGATGGCAACAATGGCAATGGCGGTCCCAGCAGCCACCGCAGCCACCAGAACGGGCGAAACAGCAATGATTGTCGGAGCGGAATGCACGAACATGTGCGTAGTTCTAGCATCGGGAACCATGATCGGCATTCCCCGCATTCTGGTGACCGGATTCGAGCCCTTTGCAGGCAGCCTCCTGAACCCCACAGCACTGATTGTTGAGCGCCTGGCCGCCGAAGGAATTACTGGCGCCACCATGCGCGCTGAAGTCCTACCGGTGGTCGGTGGTGCTGGGCCCGGTTCAGCACGTGCAAGGCTTGATGCCGTATTGGCGGACTTTCAAGCGGACGCCGCAATTCATTTCGGCGAGGCGCATACTCGTAGTGAATTCAGCGTGGAGCGCATCGCTATCAATCTTCGTGACTATCGCATTGCTGACAACGCTGGCGTCTGCGCGGAAGACACGCCTGTTATTGACGGTGCCCCTGCAGCACACTTTGCGACACTTCCAGTACGAGCAATCGTGGACGCAGTCCGTGTTTCAGGTGTTCCGGCGGGGACTTCGCTAACAGCGGGTAGTTATCTCTGTAACGAAATAATGTTTCATTCACTGGAGCGGAGCGCAGCCACGGGTTGGCCAGCAATCGCTGGATTCATTCATGTTCCACAACTTGAAGAGCAGTTTGCGACTCGACCAAACGATGCAAATCCGATGTCTGCCCACGACTTAATAATTGCAGCACGTGCGGCCATTGGTGCGGTCATTATTCACCTTCGAACAATGCCACGCGGGACGATGCCTGATCGACATCGACGGCGATTGGGTTGAACGGCACCGCCGCCGACTCGCATGGCCGCGAGTGTGGCGGTGACGTGTGGGCTGTATTTCAATAAGGCGCATGTCGTTGGCACGTTGCCAAGACATGCGCCCCACCCTGATGTGTGGACTACAGGGTGCTTTGCTGGAACACATGCGGTGATATGTTCCAACACCTTTGCTACGATCGACCCAGAAAGCCTGTTCAGCACTATTCCGCTAATTTTGTACAAATTTTGCCTTAGTATCGACAATCATGCTCGCGCGCAGCACGTGTCATCATCGAACCTTTGAGATCACCCTTGCTGACCCAAGTCGGCGCAATGCGTTGGGTGCTGCGATGTTTTCTGCGCTCCATGCGCGGCTGATGGTCGCCGCGCTTGCTGCTGATGATCGTCTCATCACACATGATGGTTTGCGTATCGGTGCTGATGTCGTAGTGATTCGCGGTGAGGGACACTCATTTTCCGCCGGCTTTGATCTTGCCGCTTGCGTAGCTGACCCAACAGAGTTGCGTGACCTTGTGATGGAACTTTCACGCACAGTGCAAGCCCTTCGCGCGCTACCCATCCCGGTGGTCTGTGAAGTCCATGGCGCGGCGCTCGCTGGTGGTTGTGCTTTGCTCGCCGGCGCAGATTTCGTCATTGTCTCGCCCGATGCGCAACTTGGCTATCCGGTGCATCGCATTGGAGTCAGTCCAGCGGTCACCATTCCAGCACTGATGGCCAATACGGGTACTGGATCGGCACGGCTTGTCACCATGGGCGGCTTGATCCACGACGGCCCATCAGCCGTTCGTGCAGATTTGGCTACTCATTGCGCCAGTACGCCAGAATCGCTTGCACATGAATGCAGCGCGCTGGTTGGCAACCTCTTATCTAAAGGGCCAGTCGCCATGCGCGCAACCAAGCGTTGGATCAATGAACTTGACGGATCGAACGATGCCACGCGTTTCCACCATGCCGCCGATGCCTCAGCCGCCGCTGCAGACGGAGACGAATTTGCAACCATGCTGCGTGATTTCTGGCAGAAGCGTCACAACACGCCGCCGGTCACGCCTCAGTGATATCGCACGCAGCCATGTAGCCACCACCCTGCATGCGCAGGATCTGCCTGGCAAGGTCATTTGCGAGTGCACTTGCGCCAAACCGAAGGAGATGCGGTGTCAACCACTCGTCACCAAGCGTCTCTTTCACCATCACTAGGTAAGAAATCGCCTGCTTGGCTGTACGAATCCCACCCGCCGGCTTCATTCCGATACGAATGCCAGTGGCCAGAAAGTGGTCGCGAATAGCCTCAAGCATCACCAGCGTCACTGGCATGGTTGCGGCTGGCTGCACCTTGCCCGTTGACGTCTTGATGAAAACCTCTCCATCCTTCGGCGCAGCAAGCCCAGGAACGGAGCAGGCCGCTTCGATCGCCAAGTCACTGGCGCGCCGGACATTCTCCAAGGTCTCCAACTCACCAGTCTCAAGAATGATCTTGAGGTGGGCAGGCTTACCCTTCGGTGGTTGAGCACAGCGCGCGCGCGTCTCGCGAATCTCTTGGGCGATTTCGTCAAAGCGACCAGCGAGGAATAGACCCCGACTTATCACCATATCTATCTCGTCCGCACCAGCAGCAATGGCATCCACACAATCACGGAGTCGAATATCCAGTGGATACTGCCCGCTTGGAAATCCCGTCGCAACCGCCGCCACGTTGACGCCCGAACCAGCAAGCGCTTCCTTCGCGGTGGGCACAAGCATGGGGTACACGCACACAGCCGCCACATGTGGAGCGGGCCACTCAAGCGCGGGTCGACCCGCCGGAATATCGACAGGCTGAATCGCCTTGCGGCACAGGGCCCGAACCTTCTCCGGCGTGTCCTTACCCTCAAGCGTGGTGAGGTCCAACATAGAAACAGCACACCGAAGGGCGTGCTGTTTTGAAGAAGCCTTTATAGAGCGCTTTGTGAATGACTCCGCGCGCCGCGTGACCATGATGGTGTCGACGCTGCGCATCGCGAATCAGCCACCACGCGCCGTGCGGAACAGTTCTGGAACCGGAATCGCTTGGCGAAGCAGCAGTGCTTTTTCGCCAGCATTTGCGTTCTCAACGTAGTAAATGAAGAGCATTTCGCCGCGACCATCAAGTACCCACAGTGCCTCGTACGGGCGCTCGGCTGGCCCAAGGCCGGTGCTCTGTGTGACAACGCTCATGCCTTGGCCGCCTTGGTTGGCCGCGCCGGCGTAAGCGGCATTCAGCGGCAAGCGAGCCGCCTGAATGATGGTGAGTGCTGCCAGGAGAAATGCACTCGCCCAGAGAAGGGCCGCTGGCATGTTCATTTGCCGCGCGCGCTGCTTGGCGCCGCAGTCGCAACCAGTGGTGTTGCACATTGATGTTTTGTTTGAGTGTTCCATAGTGAGTCCTCAGTGAAGTGCTTGTAGTGGAAGTGGTGATGTCGCTCTGTGCTCAGCGCGTCTTGGCGGCCTGCACGGCGTCAGCGGTCATATTGCGATAGCCAAGGCCAACCAAGCGCTTGGTGTTCTCATACCAACTGATTGCAACTACTTCATTGGTGGTTTCGTCGGTGATGTAGACAACACCTTGAACGATGCCGTTTACCGAGCCACCCACCATGGTGTAGGTGGAACGCGGACGAAGTTGTGCCGAAGCGGATGGCATGAGTGTCACCGCGGCAAGTGCGGCCAACAGTCCGGCGTTGAGGAAGATGAGCGGACGAAGCGATGTGCGCGACATATGAATCTCCGGGACTGCTGTGTAGCGCGCTGTACGGGCGCGTGCCCTGTTTGCCACACGGCTAAACAGGCCGACGGCAGGATACCGGGTTCAAAGCCAAATTCGCGGTGACGACACTTTCTTTCACCACGGCGGGGTCACCACGCGCGCTGTGATTCTGGCGGGTGCTACCGCTCGTTTCCGGTTGATAGCCCACGCTGCACTATGCAATCGCCTGATTCGTGATCAAGTACAAGCCGCCAATGCTCACGATCGGCGTCAGCCAGCATCGCCCGCTTGGTCAGCATGGTCTGGTAGGGAAGCATGTCGTATCCCAAACTTGTGGCGGGGTGCGCATGATGAATGGTGGGCATGGTGTCGCCCGGGAAACACACGGTTCCTTTGTCGTCGTTCCACAGCACCATGTGGTGGCCCCAGGTGTGCCCAGGCGTGGTGCGTACACGTATGCCAGGAATTGGCTCGGCATCGCCATCGTGAAGGACGACACGGTCGTGCAGTGGCTCAAGGTTGGCTGGCAAATACGTACGCGACATCGTGCTCTTGTTTGCAATGGCATCAAGCCATTCTTGGCGTTGCACGTGAAAATGCGCATTTGGAAACACCAGCTCCAGGGCTCCGGTTGTACTCAACCGAGTCAGCCCGCCTGCGTGATCAAAGTGCAGGTGAGTCAGAATGACGTGGTTGATTGACGATGGGTCGATGTGAATTTCTTGAAGCGCATGTTCCACAGTACGTACACGTCCATCCGCACTGCGCTCAAAGAGATAGATCGATTCTTCCTTGGGTGTCCACTTACTACCGGCACCTGACTCCACCAATATGCGCTCGACCGCCCCGCTCTTTGTGGTGTGCTCCAAGAGCACGCAGTTCATGGCAAGGCCAATGCGATTGTCCGCATCCGGCTCAATCCACTTGCTCCACATGGATTTGGGGATCAGTCCAAACATGCCGCCCCCATCAAGACGAAATCCCCCTGCGCGGAGGATTCGCCATGAAAACAGGGGGATTTCAGCGGTCAAACGGACCTTTCGTCACGCCTTCACCACGCGCGCCTTGCCGGTACCGGCAGGAACAGTGGCCATGGCGTTACGGGTGTCCACCACCAGCTTGGCGTTCTTGGCAAGGTTGGTGTAGTCGACAGCATCGTGGTCGGTGAGGATCAGCACACAGTCGCTTGCCTTGAGGTTCGCTTCGTTCAACTCAACACTCTTCAGATCGATCCGATACTTACGCATGGATGGATACGAAGGAATATGCGGATCGTGGTACGTGACGTCGGCGCCCTTGTCGCGAAGGAGCTCAATGATCTCTGCACTTGGGCTCTCGCGCGAGTCATCGATGTTCTTCTTATACGCAACACCGATCACTAGAACCTTGGATCCCTTGATGCTCTTGCAGTCATCATTCAGTGCGCTCTGTGTGCGCTCAAGGACGTAGTGCGGCATGGCGGTGTTGATTTCACCAGCAAGCTCAATGAAGCGGGTGATGCGACCAACTTCCTTCGCCTTCCACGTGAGATAGAAGGGGTCGATCGGAATGCAGTGACCACCAAGTCCTGGGCCTGGATAGAACGGCATAAATCCGAACGGCTTGGTGCCGGCAGCGGCAACCACCTCCCAGACATCAATATTCATGTCTGTGAGCACGGTCTTCATTTCATTGACAAGCGCAATGTTGACCGCGCGGAAGATGTTCTCAAGAAGTTTGGCTGTTTCAGCTACTTCGGCGCTGGAAACAAAGTGTGCCTTACTGACCACGCGGCTGTACAGGGCGTATGCCAACTTGCCGGATACTTCGTCAGTGCCACCAACCAGCTTCGGAATCACCGAGGCGGAGAAGTTTGGGTTGCCTGGATCTTCGCGCTCTGGGCTGTACGCCAAGAAGAAGTCTTCGTTGCGCTTCATGCCGGTGGCATCAAGAATTGGACCCATCTCATCACGTGTGGTGCCTGGATAGGTAGTGCTTTCCAGCACGACCAGTTGCCCCTTACGGAGCACCTTGGCAACAAGCTTGGTGGAGTCAAGAACGAATGAGAGGTCTGGCTCCTTGTGGTTACCCAACGGGGTGGGCACGCAGATCAAGATGGCGCCGGCATTATGCAAATCCATTGGGTCTGTGGCTCCTAGGAACCCCGCGTTGGACTTGATGTAATCAAAGAAGTCCTGCCCAAGGTGGTGGATGTACGGTTTTCCCGCTTTGATGCTGTCAATCTTGCGCTGGTCGATGTCGAAGCCGACCACCTTGAAGCCTGCCTTCAGGCAGGCGTGCGAGAGTGGAAGTCCAACATAGCCAAGGCCGACGATGCCGACGGTGGCGGTCTTGGATTCGATCTTCTTGAGGAGTTCGGTAGCGATGGCGTTCATGGTTAATTCCTGGCAGGATTCAGTGGGGTTCTGCAGCGTTTAACGATATCCAGACACTATTCATCGGCCGTCACTACAGCCAAAGTGAGCAACTCAGACAAGATTTTCGGGATTCTCCAGCAGCCCAACCACTGTATTCAGGAAGCGAGCGCCCTCTGCCCCGTCCACCACGCGGTGGTCGCAACTGAGGGACAGTGGAAGCGAGAGGCCGGCATAGAAACGACCGTCTTTCACCATCACCCGCTCTTTGGCGCGCCCGGCGGCCAGGATGGCTACTTCTGGGTAGTTAATGATCGGCGTAGCAAACATGCCGCCGTAACTACCGACGTTGGAAATGGTGAACGTGCCACCCATCGACTCCTCGCGCTTGATGGATCGATCCTTACACGCGCCGGCAAGGCGCTTGATCTCATTGGCAAGTTCAACGGGTGACTTCTTCTCTGCGTCCTTGATCACCGGAACCATGAGGCCTGCGTCAGTATCGACGGCGCAGCCCAGATTCACTGGACCCTTGATCAAGATCTCGCTGTTGGCATCATCGGTGATGGCATTGAGTGTTGGGTGCTTCTTTAGCGCCTTGCAAATCGCGGCCATGATGAATGGCAACATGCTCAACTTCTGCCCAGTGACGCGGCTGTATTCCTTGCGCTTCTGGTCAAGTTGAGTGATGTCTGCTTCGTCAACAACCGTGAAGTGCACCGTGGTGCGAACGCTGCGATCAAGGCTCTCGGCGATCTTCCGACGGACGCCGCGGAACGGTACGCGCTGGGTGACACCGTTTTGATCAATGAACACCGATCCTGCTGCAATTGCCGTGGAACGGGGCGCAAATCCAGCACCTGACGCCGTACTCACCGCTGGCGCGCCGTTACCGTCACTGGCAAAAGACTCAATGTCCGAAGCCGTCACGCGCCCGCCACGGCCACTGCCCGGAATGCGTTGAATATCAACACCAAGTTCACGCGCGATCCGACGCACCGCTGGCGTTGCAAGCGCCTTGCCCTCGCGCGAAACCACGGCCACTTCGGAAGCACGACGCGCAAAGCGGTCACTCACAGTCAGCGTTCCACTCATGGTTCCAACGACAGTTCCCTGATCATCCGCGGCCGCAGGGGCGCCAGCCCCTACTTGGCCAGATATGCACGACGACGCGGTCTGGGAACTGCCATTGCTACTTGCACTCGCCGCCGGCTTCGCAGCCGCACTGCTCGAACCGCTCGTACTTGGCGCGCTCTTCGCCGCCGCACCGACCGGCACATACCGCACCAGCACAGCGCCCACCTTGATGATGTCGCCCGCCTTGCCGCAGATCTCTGTGAGCGTGCCAGCCCATGGCGAGGGAACCTCAACCAATGCCTTATCCGTCTGCATCTCGGCGAGCGTCTGGCTCTCCTTGACGGTGTCGCCAGCTTTGACCTTCCAGTCGATGAGTTCTGCCTCAGCGAGGCCCTCACCCAGGTCAGGAAGGAGGAAGTGGCTCTTGTCGCTCGGTTGCTTGATTCCAGCCATCGGTGTTCCCTTTGCTACTCAGTCAATAAGCCATGATGTCGTCAATCGCACGACCAATGCGTGATGCATCGGGCATGTAATCAAGTTCAAGCTTGTAGTACGGCATAATTGTGTCGAACCCGCTCACGCGCTGCACTGGTGCTTCAAGATGCAGGAAGCAGCGCTCCATGATGCGTGCGGAAATCTCCGCGCCGAAACCACAGGTCAGTGGTGCTTCATGCGCCACCACGCAGCGGCCGGTCTTCTTCACGCTCTCTTCAATCGCATCAATGTCGAACGGATAAATCGTGCGCAGGTCAATGAGTTCAATGTCCTTGCCGCTCTTCTCGATCGCTTGCATGCACTGCACAACGCTCGCGCCCCAACTAACGATGGTGAGCTTGTTTCCTTCGCACACCGTGCGCGCCTTACCGATTGGCAAGACATACTCGTCCTCTGGGACTTCCTCGCGGAATGCTCGATAAATGCGCTTTGGCTCAAAGAACATCACTGGGTCTGGATCGCGGATGGATGCAATCAACAAACCCTTGGCGTCATACGGCGAACTTGGCATCACCACCTTCAGACCAGGTGTGTGCGCATAGATCGCTTCAGGCGAATCACTGTGCAACTCCGGCGCGTGAATACCACCGCCGACAGGAATACGAATCGTCAGCGGAACTGGGAACGCGCCACGGGTGCGCGTGCGCATGCGCGCGGCATGACTGCAGATCTGGTCATAGGCCGGTCCAAGAAATCCATCGAACTGAATCTCTGGAACTGGACGGAGACCGCCCATTGCCAAGCCAATCGCGGTACCGATGATTCCACTCTCTGCGAGCGGCGTGTCAACCACACGCTTCTCGCCGAAGCGCTTCTGCAAGCCTTCGGTGACGCGGAACACTCCGCCGTTCACGCCAACATCCTCGCCAAGAAGGAGGACGCGCGGGTCCTTCTCCATCTCTTGGATGAGGGCGAGATTGATTGCCTGGACCATGTTGAGGTTTGCCATCGTGCGATCCTCTGTGAGTAAATTCAGCCTGATTTCACAGGCAATTGAGCGAATCGATCAGTGCGCTTGTTCGGTCACGCGGTTCAGATGATCGGTGTTTGCAAGTTGACTCGGGTCTTGGCCAAGTGAATGCGTCTGCATCGTGTCGCGTTGCAGCGCCAGGTCTGGCGGAAGTTCGAGATACATGGAGTTGAAGAAGTCAGCAGAGTGCGGCGCAGCAATGTTCTCCGCGCGCGCAACTGCCTCGCCGATCAACTTCTCGGCGCGTTCAAGAAGTGCGGCCTCCTTCTTGTCGTCCCACAGCTTTAGTTTTTCCATGTGCTTGCGAACGCGAATCATTGGGTCGCGAGCGCGCCACATTTCTACTTCAGCCTTGTCGCGGTAGCGGCTCGCATCATCCGCCGTAGTGTGGTCGGCGAGGCGATAGGTCACCATCTCAATGAACGTTGGCTTGCCTTCGGTACGCGCGCGCTCAATCGCCTCGCGCATTGCATAGACCGTTGCAAAGATGTCGTTGCCGTCTACTTGCATGCAAGGCATTCCGTAGGCAATTCCGCGCTGCGCAACACTTGGTGCGCTGCATTGAATACGACCCGGAACACTGATTGCCCAGAAGTTGTTCTGGCAGACGAAAACCACAGGAATATCAAGGTTTGCAGCGAAATTGGCAGCTTCATGGAAGTCGCCTTCGCTGGTGGCGCCGTCACCAAAGAAAGTGCAGGCGATCTGCTTCTCACCGCGATACTTGGCCGCCCAGGCAAGACCGGTGGCGTGAAGCATCTGTGTGCCGATGGGAACAGCGATCGGCGTGGCGTAGTGCTCACGAGGCATTGCGTTGCCGCGTTCGTCACCCATCCAGTGCAGAAGAATCGCTTCCATCGGGACGCCGCGCCAGAAGAGGCCGCAGTTCTCGCGGTAGCAGGTGACGAGCCAGTCCTTCTTGTCGAGCGCATACGCGGCACCCAGACTGGTGGCCTCTTGCCCCATGTTCTGTGGGTAGGTACCCATGCGACCGGAGCGCTGGAGGCGAAAGGCAACATCGTCAAGGCGACGACACGTGAACATGGCCTCGTAGAGCTTGATGAGGTCGGCGTCAGGGATGAGACCCTTGCCGAGCTTCTCGTCGAAGTTCCCATGCTCGTCGAGAATCGAGATGCGCGGAATCTCGGTCTTAAAGGCGGTGGTGATGGGCATAGATCGCGCAGTCTAGACCACCGCGGCAGGATGGTTGCTGCGAAGCCGCGGACAAGATGGTTGAAATTAGCCGCTGAAATCCGCAATTATTGCCGAGATATCTGGACATTGGCACAATGGGCATCACTGGGGCGATGCAGGCGCGGGTGGCGGCACGGGCGCGCGTGGCTCCATATAGAACGCCGTCCCGCCCCACCACTCGCGGTAGTTCCGCACCGACGGATTGCTACTCGTCAAATTTGGGTCGCCGAAGTGGCCTCCCCAGCTGTAGCGCTCTGTCTGTGTTGTCCGAATCCATCCATATGCCACCCATCGGTTGCGATCACCCACATCATTCCCGACAAACATGCGACTGTTAAATTCGGTCCGGACATAGAGCGCCACGATGGCTGTCTCAAAGCCATGGCGCACCAAGTAACGCCGCGCTTGAATACCCGCCTCAAGAGTGAGTTCATCAAACTCCGCTTGGGTAACCACGCCCAAATCAAGCGCTCGCTTCAGGGCGATCCGCTCGCGATCTTCTGGCTCGTACATGCCCGGATTGAAGCCTGAGTAGTTCTCTTGGGTAGTTCCACTTTCTGCGTACACGCATGCGAACATGCTTGGCGGGCCGGCAATCAGACGGCGACGGAGTTCCTTGCACTGATCAGCCGAAAGTGATTGGTACTTCGCGTCTGTATATGCGCCGCTGGAGTCTGGAAGTGTGGCGCGCTTCAGCTCCAGGTCAATTGCCCGGAGCTTCTCGCCAGTAGTAATGTCTTGTTGAACGGCGGGCACAATGATCGGGATACATCCGGTCGATGCGGCGATTCCCAGTAATAGCCAGAGCACGGCCGCAGAGATACGGGTCACTTGGACACCTCGCCCACCGCTGGCTCGCTCGGAATTGGTACAGAAATAATCGGCGCATTGCCAATCGCCTTCCATGCAGCGATCGTTTCCGCCCGGCGTTTATCAAACTCCTCTTGAGTGATAAGTCCGTCTTTTTTAGCCTGATCAAGTGATATCAGTTCGTCACCAAGAGTTGGCGGGCGAGTCACCACTGGGCGATACATCACGCACGCTGCACAGCAGATCCACGGGAGCAGACTGATCACCGCCAAGTACTGAGATCTTCGCGTGTAGGCGCGTTGCACGTTTCGAGCGGTGAGTGTGAGTCGATCGCTCATGATTGATTCAACCGATGAGTCCGATCGCGCGCGCCGCGAGCATCACCAACACGGTCATTGCAACCGCAACTTGCACCATCATGCCCAACTGTATCGAACCGCGCAAAGGGACCGGAAGTGTTGGCCCGAACGTGCTCGACGTGTTAAACGAAAGAAATACGTAATCAATAACCGCTGGGCGCCACCCCTCCAACGACTTCGTCTGCATGGTGCTATGTGGAAACAGAATGCCCGGATGGGTTTCTTCTCCATCCGCCACACGTTGTTGAAACGCGTGATCAAAGCGCCAATAGAAGGCAACAAATACTGCGATATTTTCAACGTACACCAGCGCCGCTGAGAGCAACAGAAATGCAGGATTCTCTTGCTTGTCAAAGAGGCACAGCACAAGACCAACAACATTGTCGAGCAGCGCAATCATGGACAGCGCAAGCGTGATATCGAACATGGGTCGAAGCCACTTGCGTGCCCGCGCGGCCCAGCACAACAGGGTGAGTACCGAGGCGATGAACGCCACCGGGCTGGCATACATGTCGAGAATCTGAAAGATTTTCACCGCGTGCGAAGGTGAAAGATCGGTGCGGCTGAGCGACTGCGCAGTCGCAAGGTCAAGCACGGATGCCACCACCAGCGACGCCAAGATTCCGCCCGCCGTGAGGTATCCAGGCGCGCGCGCGTTGACCGTGTGCAATTGACTCATACATCCGATGATAATGCGCGTGCTAGCCTGACCATTATGCATTGCGCTGAATGTGGACACAACCTCGATCGCGTTGCCGAGGGCGCGCCGTGCACGGAGTGTGGCGTAGTGACCCCTTTACAGTTGCGAATGCTGCAGCCGCTACCTGGCCGCGTGCGCCTCTTGTGGCTGTTTGGGTGGCCACTGCTGATGGCGTGGTCGCTTGGATTTCTTGCGTTATTGTTGGCGAACCGACTTGAGCAGGTGTCTATGGCCCTGGTGGTGCTGACGGTGGTGTCGATCCTTGTTGTTGGTCCAGCGAACTCTGCGTGGCGCACCTTTGTGCTCATGAAGCGATTGCCACGAAGGCTTCGATCCGCGCCGTTCCTTATTGTGGTGCCACGGTCGATCACTATCCCCGTGCTTGTGGGCGTGGCGACCGTGATCATTTTCAACGTGCTGACATTTGGTGCGTGTATCACTGTGTTTGCTTTCGGCAGTGTTGGTAACTGGTAGGTGATTGGCAATCCAATGATCAACATTGCTGTTCATCGCAGCGAACAAACCATCAAGGTGACGAAAAGTCGCTGCCCGGTGTGCGCCGTTGAAATTCCAGCGCGCATTGTTGAGCGTGCTGGCGCGGTATTTATGGAGAAGGAGTGCGCGGAGCACGGATTGTTCGTGGTGCGCTTGCAGAGCGATGCGCGCTGGTACTTCGCCAGTCATGGAAATCCAGTGAATGCGTCAGGAGAAGGCACGGCGTGTTGTGGTACTGGCGGTTGTTGTGCGCCGGCGAGCACGTCCGCTGATCCGTTCGAGCAACTCTCGACGTGTGTTGCGTTGATTGAGATTGTCGATAGTTGCAATTTGACCTGTCCAACCTGCTACGCCGAGAGCCCATATGGTGTGGGTGGGGATACCAAGTGTGCCCCGTTCGATGATGTGCAGGCGCGCGTTGAGGGCGTGATTGCACGCAAGGGCTTAATTGACATCCTGCAACTCTCGGGTGGCGAACCAACCATTCACCCAGAGTTCGAACGCATGTTGCGCTGGGCGGTTTCACATCCACAGATTGGGTATGTGCTTGTGAACACCAACGCTGTTCGCGTGGCTGGTGATGCGGCATTCCGCGAAATGCTGGCAGATGTTCAGCGCGCACATCGAAAGTTTGAGTTGTATGTGCAGTTTGATGGTGTTCAGGAGGCTGGCCAGCGTGAACTGCGCGGGGTGGATTTGCGCTTGATACGCGAAAAGGCCATCGATAC
>JBBAOD010000016.1:0-2476 GCA_040401635.1 Phycisphaerales bacterium | reverse complement strand
GATACCGCGGGCGCGCTTGGTGTTCCAACAACACTCGCCATGGTTCTTGACGAGCGCACCATTGTTGGGGTTGGTGACACCTTGCGCTGGGCGATGGCCAGGCCGCATGTACGTGGCATCAGTTTGCAGCCAATGTTCACCAGTGGACGTGTGGCGAATGTCGAGAGCCGAACCCTTCCGGTGTTCCCAGGCGCCGGTACGGGTGCAGGAACGAACGCGTGTGGCATTGTCAACACCATGGGTGTTTCAGATGCTGTGCGCGCGTGTGTGGAACAAGCACCAGAATTGCTAGCCGACGCCGACTTCACGCCGTTGCCATGTGGCGACCCAAACTGCCACACGATTGGATACATCCTGCGCACGCCGGCGGGTCCGGTGGGTCTGAGCAGGTTGATTGATGTTCCAAAGTACGCGGGATTTCTGCAAAACCGCGTGAATTACAACATTGAGGACTTAGCGAAGTGCGGTTGCGAGACCGAGCCACTTGGAGAGTTGTTGAAAGCGCTTGAGTTGCGCCCAGAAGACCCGTTTCGAATTTTCATCAAACCATTCATGGATGCGTGGACGTTCGACCAAGACCGCATTGACCGTTGCTGCACGCACGTGATCCGCACCGACGGCTCCCTCGATAGCTTCTGCCGCCACTACGGAAATTCGTCCCGTTCCTCCCGGACCAATTTAACGCCCTGAAATGCGCACTCAATCCCACAAACCTGGCCATCACAGAAATTGCTCCCATTCCTCCCGTTCCCCCCGGACCAATTTGTGGTGACGGGGATTCCGGTTGGGAGCCCGGTGTATGTGGTCACTACGGTGGTGAGCATTGTGGTGACCGCGCTGCTCTGGAAACGGCTTGCCCGGAGCGATGGGCGGACTCCTGATGATCGCCTGTACGCCGTGTACGGGGGTGCCCTAGCTGGGGCGTATATCGGGGCAAAGATCGCCTTTTTGCTGGCCGAGGGTTGGCACTACCGGCACGAGCCGATGGCCCTTCTCACTGGGCACAGCGTGACCGGCGCTCTTCTTGGTGGCGTACTTGGTGTGGAGACCGCCAAGCAGGTCACTGGATACAAGCAGGGCACGGGCGATATGTTCGCTGTGACCGTTCCCCTTGCGCTCGCGCTTGGAAGGATCGGTTGCATCTTCGCCGGCTGCTGTCAAGGAACCGTGTGTGCTGCGGCATGGTGGACTGTCACTGATACACACGGCCATGCGCGCTGGCCCGCACCAGCCGTCGAGATGATGTTCAACCTCGCATTTTTTGTATGGGCCGTCTGTGCCCTGCGCTTCCATTGGCAGCGCGCGCAACGATTCAATATCTATTTGATCGCATACGGCACCTTCCGATTCGCTCACGAATTCATGCGTGACGACGTGCGCTGGTTTGCAGCTTTGGGCGGATACCACGTCGTGTCACTTGCGATTGTGGGCACCGGCGCATGGATGTATCTGCAACGTGCGCATGTCAAGCGTGAAAGCACAACCGACCCGGCATAGCCAGGGCGGTTGGAAAGTTTGTCGCGTGTTACCTCAGAACGAACTTACGCCATCGCGGGATGCTTAGTTACAGCACCCTTCGCGCGCCCCGCCTCAATGCGGCGCTTGGCGTAGTTCACTGCGGCCACGTATTCACTCGCGTCGTTCTTGCCCTCCTTGAGGACAGCAAGCGTCGTATGCTCAATCTGCTCAATCTTCTTGTCGAGCGCTGCCTCGGTCATGCCAAGATAAAGCCCAGCAAGACGAATAACGCCACCGGCGTTCACAATGAAGTCTGGCCCGTACAAGATGCCGCGCTGCTTCAGCGAAGCACCGTCGACATCCGGTTCATGCAACTGATTGTTCGCCGTGCCGCAAATAATGGCGCAGCGAAGGTGCTTGATCGTGGAATTATTGAGAACAGCACCCAAAGCGCACGGTGCAAGAATGTCGCACTCCTGCGCAAAGATGTCCTGGCCAGGCTTCAGAGCCTCGACGCCAAGCTCCTTCACGGCACGCTCAATCGCGGCTGGATTGATGTCGGTTCCAACAACAGTCGCGCCGTGAGCACGGCAACGCTTCGCAAGTTCGTAGCCGGTAGCACCAAGGCCCTGAACCGCAATCTTCAAGCCTGAGAAATCCACTTTACGGCCAGTGTGCGCCAAGCACGCCTTCATGGCGTTAAAGCAACCCTGGCTCGTGAACGGACTCGGATCACCGCCGTGGCTGACAGTGATGCCACCCATGACGTGGTTCGATTCCTGTGCCATCCAATCGCAGTACTGGGTGTTCACACCGACGTCTTCGGCGGCAATGTATTGACCGTTAAAACTGTTCACAAAACGTCCCATCGCGCGCGCTTCCGCCTCGGTAGGAACCTTGCCCTTCTCGATCATGATGACGCTCTTCGCGCCGCCCATCGGCAGGTCCGCAGCGGCCGACTTGTACGTCATTCCTTCTGACAACCGCAGCACGTCGCGGATTGCTTCGCTTTCGTCGT
>JBBAOD010000015.1:8281-22159 GCA_040401635.1 Phycisphaerales bacterium | reverse complement strand
CGCACCCCAGTCGGTCTGGAGCGCCAGTTGCTTGAACGCGCCGTGCGCCATCGGTCCACGCCAGATCAGCGCCTTGTCAGCATCCACCAGTTTGCCGAGCGTCATGGTCTTGATGCCATGCACCTCAAAGGGCATCAGCATGTTGCCACGCGCTGCAGTTGGAACATCTTCCAGGCCAAGCATGGTTGGAACGCTCGGGCCGTAGATGTCGCCGTCAAGCAGGCCAACCTTGGCGCCGAAGCGCGCGAGGCCAACGGCGAGATTCGCGCTCACAGTGCTCTTACCAACTCCACCCTTGCCAGCGCCCACCGCAATGATGTGCTTCACCAGCGGTAGGGGATTCCCACCCTCACGGGTTCGGTCATTCGCCTTGCGAACGTCGGCGGTGAACTCAATCTCCAGTTTGCCGAGCGGCTCGCCAGTTTCAATGGATTTCGCGCGCACGGCCTCGTCGATGTCGCCGCGGATCTTGTCCTTCATGGGACACGCAGGGGTAGTCAGTTCAATCACCAGCTTGACGTCGTTCCCTGTCTGCAGGACATCCTTGACCATGCCAAGGGTGACCAGGTCCTTCCCGAGATCCGGATCCTGAACCGTGCGGAGGGCGTCATGGAGATGCTTCGACGTGAGTGCCATAGTCCGGCAATCCTAGCCCGGACCGGCTTTTGGGCGGGGTTCGAGAGGGAATTGCTGCCGGATACCGCCATCGTTCGCCGAAATTTGCAATGAGTTGGCAACGACCCGCGTTTCGCACCCAGCAGTTGCCAGGACGTGCCCGGCTTGAATAGGACCCATCGCCCATGAACGCATCACGAACGACAATCATCGCGGCCTTCATCGCCAGTACCACTTTCTTGGCGGCAGCAGTGATCGCCGCACCGCCCGCGACCGCGCCCGCCGCGACACCGCCCGGCACCGAGCCGGCATCGCCGCTCAGCGGTCCGCCCGTTGCGAAGGATGCCGGCACCGGTCAGCAGGGATTCGGAGAGAAGGGCGGTCCGAAGGGCAACAACAATAAAGAGCGCCCGTTTGTTGGCATGGCCGCCGAGCGGCGCAATATGGAACTTTGGCGCCGCGCATTTGAACAGGTGATGCCAACGCTCTCGCCCGAAGTTCAGGAGCAAGTGCGCGCGCTGCGCAGTGATTTTGAAACGCAGATGAAATCGTTCCGCGAAGCCAATGGCGACAAGATCAAGGCCTTCGAACAACAGGCGAAGGAACGAAACCAATCCGCCGACGGCGTCAAACAGAAGCCGGACCCGGCGGTGATGCAGGAGATTCAAAAACTCAAAGACTCTGCGCCCAAGGTGGAAGTTGTGCAGCAGAAAATCTGGACGCTCCTCACACCGGAGCAGCAGGCGGCATTCAAGTCCAGTTACGACGCCATCAAGACGGAAGCCGAGCAGCGCAAAGAGGATCGCAAGGACGGGAAGGACGGCAAGTCAGGCAAAGCAGGCAAGGACGGCATGACCGATCCCATGCAGCCGGATCCGATGCTCCCCGGTGGCGAAACGCCCGGCAAGCGCCCGGATGGTCGACCCTTTAACTTTGATAAGACGCCTGACGACCCGGCCCGCAAGGGCGACGGTAAGCCGTCAGGTAAGTAAGAACTTTCAACGCGCTGCGGGGCGCGTGGATGTTGGGGCCTCAATGGTCACGAGCGCGCGTGCGACCTTCGGGTTGCACGCGCGCTGCCATTAACTTCCGCCGGCGACAATCACGTCGTCATAGCGCTCAATTACCTGCGGTCCAGCGGGGTTCATGCTGGTACTCACAATGTCGGTCATCGCCGCACCGGTCGCGTTGGTGGCCTGCGCACGCGAGAAGAAGATTCCATCGCTCCCAGCGCTGATGATGAAGTACTTACCGCGAGCCGTACCAGAACGAACCTTATCCTTGTCAGCGACCGAGGCGGATCCCGAAGAGGACTGCGCATTGATTCCCGCGTGACGAATGAGTTGCCCCATGGTCAGGTCGCGCGCACCTGCGCCAGATTCGCTGCCTGCCGAAGTGGTGTTGAGCACGCTGCCCTTGGTGGAATCGGTCTGATCAGTACTGGTGTCACCAAGCTGAGTGGTGCCGGTGTAGGCCAGCATGCCAGAGCGTTCAAACTGTCCGGGGTTGTTGCCGTTCTTGACCAGTGGGCCAATGCCGCGCTGTTGCTTGATGAAGATCATCGGTGCGCCCCATGCGTCGACCAAGTCTGGCACCAGGCCAGCGCCCGCCGCCTCTGGTTGACCGCCCGCGCCGAGCTGCCCAGCAGCCTTACTGAATTCACGACCCTTGGGCGAGTAGAAGGCGTCGTACTTCTTGCCGTTCTTAAACGGACCTTCGCCCATCTTGTTGGCATCGATCCGAATCTTGAACGGCGGAGTGACGCCGCTGAAGGTGAGTTCGGTGCCGCCAAACGTTGCGTAGTCGGAATCCGTGGAAATGCGGTAGCCGCCCATGAGCGCAAGCAGTGCATTCTCAGCCGCGGTGATTTGCGGAAGGTCACTGTCGCCATTCAGTCCGGCGTACAGGGCTTCATCCGGAACTGCGGCGGGATACTCATTAAACTCTTGGAAGTACGCGTCGCAGGCCTTGGCAAACTCCTGCGCGGTTCCCATGGTGGCCGTTGACTTGGAACGCTGAATCACCTTTCCGAGTGCGGGAAGGAGCAGGCCAACGAGCAGTCCGATGATGCCGATCACCACCAACAGTTCCACCAACGTGAAGCCTCGAAGGGTGGCGGCGGTGCGGCGGACTGGACGGCCTGACGCCGCACGAATGGTGGTGGTGGTTCGCATAGGTGGTCTTTCGCAGAAGTATACGGACGCAGATGATGAATTGATGCGCTGATCACGGGAGCACTAGCGACCCGAAAGTTGCGATGTCCGGATCGTCAGCGCACCATTCCGCCCGTTTGTCGGAGTCCCTCATAGATGCCGCACGCCACGACGGTGGCCAAGTTGAGGCTGCGAGCCCGTGGGTCGGCACGCATCGGGAGCGTCAGTTGATGGCCGGCGCCGTAGGTGGCGTCGACCCAGGCGTGCACCTCTGCGGGGACGCCGCCAGTCTCTTGCCCAAAGAGCAGGTAATCCCCCTCATTGAACGAGGCGTCCCAGTGCGGACGTTCGGACTTGGTGCTGTACAGCCAGAGCCGCGGCGGGCGCTCCTTGGCAAGGAATTCCTCCCACGAGGCATGCTCCACGCAATCCACTAAGTCCCAGTAGTCAAGCCCAGCGCGGCGACACGCTTTCTCGTCCATGTCAAAGCCGATGGGGTGCACCACATGGAGCCGGCATCCAGTGGCCATACAGGTACGTCCGATGTTCCCCGTGTTGTTGGGAATCTGCGGCTGATACAGCACAACGTGGAAGCGGGGCGATGGTGCGCGGGCGGGCGTGGCAGTGCTATCAGTGATGGCGGTCATGGCAAATGCGGGGTATACTCTGTCCACTTATGTGGCCAGTCCTCTTTGCAAACGCTGCCTGGGTCGCCTTCCTTTCCATCTGGGCGCTCGTGTATTTCGCGGGCGCTCGTAGTAAGCAGGACGGCACCAGGGAAGGGCACTGAGGACTGGTACGAACGGCGAGCGCTGAACGCGGCTCTCGCGTGCGCACCTGGCGGTTCACGAACGTACATGTTGCTCCAGTAGCTCAGTTGGATAGAGCACGGCTTTCCTAAAGCTGAGGTCGCAGGTTCAACTCCTGCCTGGGGCGTTTTGCGGTGCGCGGGGCGCGTTGCAACTCTGCGGCGCGATCTACATATCCACGGCGCGATCTACAAATCCCCAACGCGGCGCGGATGTGCGCCAAGCCAGCGGATTCCCCGTTCCATGGATTCGCTCAGCAGCGCGCTCGCGGTTCGAAGGTTCCTGAGGAAGGCTTCGGATGCTGGCTCTGGATGATCCACCAGATCAGTGACCGCCTTCACCGCAATGAACGGAACGCCGCATTGCCCGCAGACTTGGGCAATCGCGCATGCTTCCATGTCCTTCGCGGCAACACGATAGTGAGCAAAGAACGCGAGTTCCTCCGGTGTGGTGTCCAAACTGTTGCCAGTGCTCACAATGCCGGACTTGGCACCCATGGCCGCTGCCAAGTGCTTGGCAGGCGTCACTGGCCATTGCCCGCGCGCCTGCAGCGCAAAGCCCGGGAGTGCGATGTGGCGATCGTGAAACAGGCAGTCGCCCTCAGATACGTAGATGTCGCCGACGCACCCGCCGCGCGCCTGAAAGCCGCCACACGTGCCGGCGTTGATGACCAAATCTGGCGCAAACTTGCGAATTGCAATGAACCCGGCGAGCGTGGCGGCGTCTGTTCCAATTCGATCAGTGCCACAGCGCGGATCGACGCCATTCATGAGGAGATCGATGGAAACGGTGCCAACCGTGCCCGCAAAGTGCCGCTGCGGCAAATTGGGATCCACCGCTGGCTGCTCGGTGAGCTTGAGCCGCTCCACGAGGGGCATGCCTTCCGCCTCCATGGCGTACAGCAGGGTGATCCGCTCGATGGTTGTCTGCGGCGAAGCTGGGTCCGGAAGTGTGTGCACGGGCGCTGGAGTGCCGATGGGCGGAGTCGAACCGCCGACCTAGGGTTTATGAATCCCTCGCTCTAACCACCTGAGCTACATCGGCATGCTGAGAAATGTCAGAAACTGGCTTCGGGAAACGGAATCTGACCCGTATCCTGAAACCCCGCTCGCCTGCCGAGCGGATCGAAGATACTAGCCGAAAGGCTTCCATTCGGGAAGCCGCCCATACCTGAGCCCACAACACATGATTCAGCACCTTTTTCGGTTGCCAACGCTGGTTGCACTGTCCCTCTTTGTGGCGATTGGTGCGTGTGGGCAGGGGGCAACGGCGGGGAGTTCGTGCGTTGGGGCCTTTGTCGGCACGCCGAGCATCGTGGCGAACACCGACGGCGCACTGGTTGGGGCCGCCGTATGCGTGGCTGGAACCGATGTCATTGTTGGCGCTCCCGGGGCCGGGGTCGCAACGACGTTTGTCTATCGCCGTGGCGATCTGGGCGCCTATGCCCTGGTTGGTCAGTTGGCTCGTCCGAGCACACTCCTGTCCTCAAGCGGCTTCGGCAGTGAAATCGCCACCGACAACGCAGTCGCGGTGGTCGGTGCTCCGTTCCATAATTCGAATCAAGGCGCGGTGGTCTTGTACACGCGTTCGACGGCTGGCATCTGGACCGCGCTGCAGACGATCGTCTCGCCGGTTGGCCTTCCCAACGGATGCTTCGGCATGAGTGTCGCCTTGAGCGATGGATTCCTTGCTGTCGGCGCGCCTGGAGCAATCAATTCGGCGGGCTATGCGCGCGGGGTGGTGTTCCTCTATGGACGTGACCCGGCAGGAACCTACTCATTGCTTCGTCAGTTCGATCCCGAACAGGCCACTGCTACGCAGGACAAGTACTTTGGATGGAGCGTGGCGTTGGTGAACTCGCATCTGCTGATCACCGCTCCGTGGGAAATACTTACCAGTGATGGCGGCAAGGAAGGCTCGCTGTACGCGTACAAGCGCGACGGCGCTGGCGCTTGGAACGGCACCGCGCACATCAAGAGCCCAGGCGGAACCGGCACCTTTGGAACAGACTTGGCCGCAGGAAGTCAGAATTCGGCTGGCGCGGGAACTTCGATTTTCGTGCGTGAACAGCGCATCGGAACCACCGATGCAGTGTGGGAATATGAAGCGGTCGCCGGGATTCCCGTGTATCGATCCGTCACCACAGCAAATGCAACGCAAGCATTCGGCGGCGCTCCAACCACGGACGTTGTCTTGACCAACACCATGGCCATTCATGAGGGAAGTGCGCTCATCGGGAATCCGATCGCAGCGACGGTCGACCAGTATGTGTTGCTGCCAGCAGGCTGGGCCTATCTCTCAACGATCTCTGGAACGGGCGGTTCACTCACCAGGTTTGGACAGGGCGTGGCGCTCGGTCACGATCAATTTGCAATTGGAGCACCGTGGTACTCGTATGCGCTGAATGTGACCCCTGGATATGTCAAGATCGGTTGGCATGTTCAGCCTGACTGCGATGCAGACGCCACACCAGATGCCTGTGAATTGGCCCTGTGGAGCACGGTCGTTGGGCAATACGACGTCAATCTTGACGGCATTCCTGATGCGTGCGAGACGGTTGCAGCGCCAAGCTCATTGAACGCCACGCAGGGCACGATCGTTGGCGGTGTTGGGCTTGCATGGCCGGCAGTCACGCGTGCCGCGAGTTACAAGATTTCTGTCGTTGACAGCGGCGTAGAGACGCAGCTTGGCACATCATTCACGCCGCAGTACGTGGATACATCGCCGGCCCCCGGAGTCTTGCTCACGTACCGCGTCTATCCAGTATCGGCTGCAGAAACCATCTCGGTGAGTTGCGCAACGGCAACCGGTTGGCGCGGTCTTGCAAGCCCGGTCTTGGCAGCAACTGACGGCACCAGCACCACCGGTGTGACACTGACGTGGAACGGGGTCTTGGGTGCTACCACGTACGAGATCTATCGCGGCACATCCAGCACCGTACCGATTGCAACCGTGAGCCCGCTCACCTACGTCGACACTGGCGCAACGCCAGGGGTTTCCTATGCGTACCGGGTGCGTGCGAAGTGCACGCTCGGCGTTGGCGGATTCAGTGAGCCGAATGTCGGTTGGATTGCCGCGAATGCATCGCCGCTGACGCTCGCTGCAACGGACGGAACGTCGTCAAGCAATGTGACTCTGACATGGACAGTGCCGACGGGTGGAACCAGTGCGTACACCATCCTGCGCGGCGAGGGTTCCAAGACGCCCAAGGCAATTGGCACGGTGGGAACCGGCGTGTTGACCTACGTGGACTCCGCAGTACCGAAGGCAGGCAAGGCGTACACCTACGTTGTTCGCATCTCGACGGCCACCAGTGGCGGCATGCAGGATGTCGGATGGAAAGCCACCATTGGTCCCTCTGCCGTGGTTGCAACCGATGGAACGCTACAGACCGGCGTTCAGTTGACATGGGCATTGGCGCCGAAGTCGAGCAAGGCGAGTAGCTATGTCGTCTATCGAGCGGCGACCGGTGGGTCTCCGGTGCCGATCGCTTCGCTTGGGAAGAAAGTCATTACCTATCTCGATACCGCGGCGGTTCCGGGTTCTTCATACACCTACAGCGTGCGCTCGTACGGATCGCTTGGCCTTTCAGTGCCTGGTTCGGATACGGGGTGGCGCCCGTTGGCAGCTCCTACGAACTTGGTGGCATCAGACAACTTGCCTGACCGCGTCGCACTCACTTGGACCGCATGCACGGGCGCAACGAATTACCTCGTGACGCGCACGGCGAGTGGAAGCTCAGTTGAGTTGAACGCCGGAGTGAACAATTACAACGACACCTCTGCAGTGGCAGGAATCATCTACACCTACACGGTGCGGGCGGTCTGCACGCTTGGATTGTCTCCATCGAGCCCATCGGACACCGGCACGCGTGTGTCATCGTTCCGCATGCTGCTTGCAGGCGACGGTGCTGCCAAGGGTGGGTCGGTGGACTCCAGTGGTCGCGTGAGTTCCAACTCCGATACGCCTGACGAAATGGATGGTTCTGCTGACGACGAAACGTCGGCGGATCACACCTGGCTCATTGATGGGGTCAAGATTGAGAACGGTCCGTTTGTGATGAATCACCATGACGCCATGGTGGTCAAGCTTCGCGATCCTGCGTCGGTTGATGACGCCTCAATGTTGGTGCTCTTCGGCGAAGGCTTCCTTGATGGCACACTTCGGGTTGCCTTTGATGACTACCAGCCAAGCATCGGCGATGAATGGACTGTGATCCTCTCGGGCGGACTGGTTGGTGACTTCCGTCGCGTGCTGCTACCGGCACTCCCAGAAGGCATGAGCATGGAGACCGAACGTGTCGGCACCATCTACCAAGTGCGGGTGATTGCAACTCCGGAGTAAGCGGGGCGCGGTCGCACGACGCGACGAACACATTGCATGCAACAAAAACCCCTTCCGCGAGGAAGGGGTTTTTCTTTCAATTGAATCGCAGCGCGCTCTTACGCAGTCACTGCAGCGTTCGTGCCGTTAGCGGTACGAACCCAACGCTTGCCGAGCTCGGTCTGCGCAAATTCTGGCTCGCGGCGCGCGATGGCGGCAGCGATCAGGCCCATGAACATCGGCTGCGGCTCCAGCGGACGGCTGGTGAGTTCCGGATGGAACTGCGCGCCGATGAAGTACGGGTGAACGGAGATCGGCAGTTCAAGCACCTGCATGATCGGGTGCTTAGTATGGCGACCACTGAAGATCAGGCCGGCAGCGGTGAGGGCAGCCACGTGTTTTGGGTCAACTTCGTATCGATGACGGAAGCGCTCGCGCACCACATCGCGTCCACCAAAGACCAAGTGCGCCAAAGTGCCGCGTTCGATCTGCACGTCTTGACCGCCAAGACGCATGGTGCCACCCATGATGCCTTCGATCTTCTTCTGATCGGCAAGTTCGGCAATGACCGGGTGCGTGGTGGCGGGGTCGAATTCCGTGCTGTGGGCGTCGGTCCAACCGAGGACATCGCGGGCGTATTCGATCACTGCCACTTGGAAACCGAGGCAAATGCCTAGGAACGGCACGCGGTCCACACGTGCGGCTTCCACGCAGCGGACCTTGCCTTCAACGCCGCGCATTCCAAAGCCGCCGGGCACAATCACGCCGTCAAACTTACTGACGATCTGCTTGGCTTCGGCAAGGGTGGCAACATCGCTGGTGTCGAGCCACTCAATTTCAATCTCTGTGCCAAGCGCGGTGCCGCAATGCTCAATCGCCTTGTCGATGGACGCGTAGGCATCGCGCAGGCTGGCGTACTTGCCCAAGACGCCGATGCGCACCTTGTGGGCGCGCGGCGCATTGAGGCGCTTGGTGAAGGCACTCCAGGTAACGCGTTCGCGATCCTCTTGCTTGGCGTTGACGCGCTCGTGCAGTTTGAGTAGCGAAAGAATCTCGCGATCAAGTCCGCCGTCGCGCATGGCGTCCGGGATGGTGTAGATGCTGGCGCGATCGTGCATTGAGAAGATGCGCGGCAGCGGCACGTTGGAGAACATGGCGATCTTCTGCATCACCTTTTCGGTGACCGGGTTCTTGGCGCGGCACGCGATGAGCTGCGGCTGCACGCCCGCTTCCATCAATCGCTTGATGCCAAGTTGCGCTGCCTTGGACTTTTGTTCGCCCAAGATGGATGGTTCCAAGATGTAGGTAAGTGCTACAAAACAGCAGTTTTCCGAGCCTTCTTCAAAGGCCAGCTCACGTAGTGCTTCAATGTAGAAGCCGTTCTCGTAGTCACCAGCGGTGCCCCCCACTTCAACAAAGACCACATCGCAGGGCTTGCCCGCGTTGCCGGTCATTGCCAGTTGTCGCAGTCGCATCTTGACGGCGCCGGTGACGTGCGGAATCATTTGCACGTCGCGACCGAGGTATCCGCCACGACGTTCGCGTTCAAGAATTTCGGTGTAGATCTGGCCGGCAGTGACGAAGTTCAGGCGCCCAAGGTTCTGGTTGAGGACACGCTCATAGGTGCCCAGATCCATGTCCGTTTCCAGGCCGTCTTCAAGCACGAACACTTCGCCGTGGCGATAGGGGTTCAGCGTGCCGCTATCGATATTCAGGTAACCCTCCATCTTGATGGGGGCGACCGTCAGTCCTTTGTCTTTCAGAAGCTTGGCGAGGGAACTGGAGAAGATGCCCTTGCCAAGGCCACTCATCACCGTGCCAATGACAACCACGTACTTGGTGCGTCCGGGCTGGTATCCGCGCGGCGTCGGGCTGAAGGCCTCGCTCGATTCGTCGGAAGCGCCGAATTGGGCAAGGAAACCAGCCGACGCGGGGTCGGGATTCGGTTGAAATTGACGAGATTGCGCGCCGTATCCGTCCGTGGGCATGGCATACGGTAGCACGGCGGTGGGGTTGGATTCAATCCTTCATTGTTGGCTGAAATGGAGCAGTTTCTTGTGGGTGCCAGTCCGCGAGGGGAACCCCGTGCAGGAACAGCGCTGTGGCGGTGCAGGTGCCTGGGTGCGGCGTGGCGGGCACGGTCGTTCCGTAGGGGTTCGAAACTGCGCGGAACTTTGGAACGCGCGCCCGCTGACCCGGTAGGGTTATTCCTATGGACTACCCGATCATTGCCCGCGTTCTGCCTCTTGCATTGGCGCTTCCCTTCCTCACAGCGGTGCCCGTCAGTTGGGCATTGAGTGTCACGGTGGAGGAGGAGTGCGGCTGCTGGGCGCATCGCATGGAGCGTGCGGAGCGCGAGCGTCCCACGGCGGGTCCTGGCGATGGCAAGGGCGGTGCCTTTGATGCAGCAAACGGACGTGATCATCGGAACTTTCCACCCGATCCGCAGGTGCAGTTTCAACGCATGAAATTGGCGCTGTGCTTTGAAGATATGACCAGCGGTCGATTCACGGGGACGGAGACGTTGACGATTGTGCCGATCGGTGTGCCGGTGCAAGTGCTTCGGCTTGACGCTGCAGGCATGAAGGTGAGTTCAGTCACGGTTGATGGTCGTGATGCGGAATTCTCCAATGATGGCGAGGCGCTTTCGATTCGATTTGCGCAGCCGTTGGTGCCAGCGGCGGGCGGTGGTCAGACAGCGGCGAGCACCGTGGTGATTGCGTATTCCTGCGATCGGCCGATGGATGGCCTGACGTTCAGCGTGCCCACACCAGAGATCCCGGGTGTAGCGCCCGCGCGCGGCGCGGAGGTGCACACGCAGGGGCAGACTGAGACCAATCATTACTGGTTCCCGATTCATGACTTCCCGAATGTCCGCATGGCAACCGAGTTGGTGATCGATGTTCCTGCTGGATTTCAGGCAAGTTCCAACGGTGCATTGGTGAAGCATGAGGTTCGTGGCGACCGCGAAGTGTGGCATTGGAATCAGGAGAAGCCACATGTTCCGTACTTGGTTTCCGTGGTCATTGGTGACTTTGATCACGCGGAGTTGCCGAGCCCGTTGAGCGGGGTGTCGATGACTGTGTGGGCACCCAAGGGACGCGGCGATGATGCCAAGGCCACCTATGAGCGCACCGATCGAATGATGGTGTTGTTTGAGCGCGTCTTTGGTCAGAAGTATCCGTGGGCGCGGTACGACCAGTTGGTGGTTCGCAATTTCGGTGCGGGCGGCATGGAGAACACCAGTGCCACCACCATGCAGCCGTCGGCGGTATTGGATGCAACGGCGCGCAATGAGCAGGACCTTGACGGACTCATTAGTCATGAGTTGTGCCATCAGTGGACCGGTGACTTGATCACGTGCCGAAGCTGGGCGCACATTTGGCTGAACGAAGGCTGGGCCACCTATGGAAGCACGCTGTGGATGGAAGAACGCGACGGCGCTGACGGATACTGGGACAGCGTTCTTGGCAACGCGGGTGTTGCGCGAGGCGACGTTGCAACGGCGCCCGAAGCGATGTGCAGCCCCGTGTATATGAACGCGGGCGAGACCTTTGGGCGGCCGGCGAATCCGTATCCGAAGGGCGCTTCGATCCTGCATATGTTGCGGCGCATGCTTGGAGACAAGGTGTTTTTTGCCGGTGTGCAGTCATACTTTGCGCGTCATGCGCTTGGTAATGCGGAGACCTATGACTTTCGGCGAGCCATGGAAGAAGCCAGCGGACTGGGGCTCGAGTGGTTCTTTGATCAGTGGTGCTTTCGTCCCGGTTCGCCGCAGCTGAAGACGAAGTGTGTGTACGACGCAGCCAGTCGCGTCTTAACGATGACCGCGGAGCAAACCCAGCAGATTGATGCGCGTACGCCTGCCATGCGGATTTCGATTCCGGTGTGGGTGAAGACGGAGAAGGGCGAGGTGTTGATTCCGATGGAGATGACTGGTCGCACGGGGACGGTTTCCAAGACGCTGGATGCGCCGCCGGTAGCGGTGTGGGTGGATCCATATCTGGAGGCATTGAAGACCGTTGAAGTGACGCAGCCAGAACTCTGGACGTTGGGATCATTGCGATCGGCTCCAACCCATGCTGCCAAGCGACAGGCGCTGGCAGCGCTGGCCAAGTTGGAATCGCCCGATGCGCGCATGGCGCTCTTGGAGACGGTGCGCAATGATTCGCTGCGATTTACGCTGCGAGTTGATGCGGTGAATGCGTTGGCTGCGTACGGGAGTAAGGAATCACAAGAGGCGGTATTGGCGTTGGCGCGTTCGCCGATCGCGGACGTGCGCGTGCGTGCAGCAGTGATCGGTGCGTTGGAGAAGGTCCCCGCGGCTGATGCAGTGCCGTTGTGCCGCAATCTATCGATTCCGCCCAATGGTGGCGCTGGCGAGGCGAGTTACACCGTGCGCGTACAGGCGATTGATGTGCTGACGGCGCATGCTGCCAAGGACGCCATTGACACGGTGCGCGCGCAGGTGGCGGTGCCGAGTCACAATGAGTCGATCAGTGCGGCGGCGCTTCGATACTTGGGTAAGTTTGGAGACGCTTCGGACGTTGAGCGCATTGAGTCGCGCACCGCGCTTGGGTTACCCGACCGGGTTCGGCCGGCAGCAGTGAGTGCGCTTGCCGATGTGGCTGCGCGCTTGACTGGCGACGAGCGCACCAAGGTGGAAACATTCCTGATCGGGTTGCTTGACGACGCAGAGGAGCGAACAGCAATGGCCGCGGGCGGTGCTTTGGCCGAACTCAAGTGCCAGGCTGCCAAGGAACGTTTGCGGGCGATCGCAGAGCATCACCGCGATCCGTCCTGGCGCAAGCGAGCCGCGGAGTGGGTGAAGAAGCTTGCTGCGTAACCCGATCGTGGGCGTAGCGGATGAACGGCATCTATTTAAATAGGGACAGTGGTGAACGGCACCTATTTACAGGCGCGCCCGGCACCGCTGTACGAAGGCGGCGTATTGCTCGGGGGTGTCGATGCCCGTGAAGTGTGCGTCGCCGTGCGCACACAGGATGGTGTGGCCGTGCTCCAAGACGCGCAGCTGCTCAAGACTCTCGGTGCGCTCAAGTGGCGTGGGCGAAAGTGCAAGAAACGTACTGAGAAACGAGCGGCGGTACACGTATAGACCAACGTGCTTCAGTGGCTGTGCGGCATCGGGGGCGCCGTCTCGGTTGAATGGGATCACGCTGCGGCTGAAGTAGAGCGCTCGGCCATCCACTGCGCACACGCACTTGACGATGTTGGGGTTCGCCGGATCCTCGCCCGTGGCAAAGGGGGAGACCAGTGTGGCCATATTCACATCCGGGCGTGATGCCAAGAGCGTGACGGTGCGGTCAACCAGTTCTGGCTCAATCTGTGGCTCGTCGCCCTGAATATTGACAATCAAGTCTTCGTCAAGCGTCTCGGCAATTTCAGCAATGCGGCTGGTTCCATTGGGATGATCCGCCCGCGTCATCCGTGACTCAAACCCGGCGCGTAAGACGGTTTCATGGATCCGCTCATCATCCGTGGCAACGATCACTCGACTCACCGTCTTGCACTGCGCAGCGCGATCAAGGACATGCAGAATGAGCGGCTTGCCCGTGAGATCCGCCAGCGGCTTGCCCGGGAAGCGGGTGCTCGCAAAGCGTGCGGGAATGACTGCAGCAACGCGTAAGGGAGTCAATGAATCACCGATCCTCGGGGAATAAGTCAGCAGCGGACTTGTCCGCAGCGGGTGGGGTGGCCGCCGAACTCGCAGCAGGCGCGGTGGCAGGTGCGGGTTGGCAGACACGCAATGCCGCAGCGGCGGACTTAGCGGGATAGTCAGCTGGGAATGTAAAGACGCTCGCCTGTGGATCGCGGACCAAGCCGCGCTCGTCCGGCAGCAGGCCGTGCCCCAGCGTCAGCAGGACATCAGTGCTCACCCAGTCATCATCGTGAAAGTAACTGTGCCCAAGCCAACTTCCGAACATCCGCTCTGCGAGGAAGACGTCAACGATGTCAAC
>JBBAOD010000015.1:6374-8271 GCA_040401635.1 Phycisphaerales bacterium | reverse complement strand
GAAACCGCCAATCCATGCAGAGATATCGAGCGCCTTGTCATGCGAACTGATGTAGATAGTGGTGCGCTCTGGCACAGCAGTCGCTCCATCCGCGACGGCGTTTTCAAAGTCACCGAGGTCCATGTCCGGCGCAACCAGTACGAGGCGTCCGATTTTGTACCGACTACGCGTTGCCGCGTTCGGCTCACTGAAGTGCATCAATCGCAGTTGCCGAAGCGCTTCAACCGCGATCGGTGCACCCGCACTGTGCGCCAGAATGTGAATTTTATCGACGTTGGATCTATTGGCAAGACGCGTCAGAAATAGCCGGAACGGTCGCGTTGAGTAACTCGCTGTGCTCTTGTCCGCGGAATAGTCAAAGACACTGCCTTGTGATGGCCACCCGTAATTAATGAAGACGCCATCACGGCCGAGGTAATGAAACATCTCCGCGCCGAGCGTCATATTGTCCACAAACGAAGTGTTGAACCCGTGCAGGAAGATGTAGATGTCCTTGCTGCGTGACACACTCAGCCCGGCATTCACAGCTTCTGCAATCGCGGCGATTGCGGCTTCTTCCGCCTCGCTGGGCGTTTCGTCAAGTGCTGGCATGCCAAACCACAATGACCCTAACGGCTTATAGCCAATCATCTTCAGTATTGGATCGCTTCGTCGGTCGTCAGTCCTTGATTCCTTGACTAGGTAGTCCCAGCCCGGCTCCTTGCAGGTGAATTCAACAGTGGCGAGTCCAAACTGCATGGAACCGTCACGTTCATTGGTAAAGAAATCCACCCCCGACTTGCTTGCTGTGTCGCCGCGCGATGGGTCATGGATCGCGGGCTTGCGATCCGCTGCCACCAACACGCTGAGTTGCGTGGTCTGCATCGAAGGCGGGGTATTCAGGAACGGGTCGCCGCCGCTCTTGTCAAACCCAACCGGCGTTGGCATGAGCGTTTCCGCGCATCCGGACAGCAACACGACCGCGCACCCCGCGACGATGATTCGGGCGAACAAGTGCGTACGAGGTGCGTTCATGCGCATGGGGCGGTTTAACCGAGCGTGCGGATCAGTTCGTCAACTTCCTTGCGTCGAATACGAACGTCCTTGTAGCCGATGTTCTTGCGAACGATCGCACTGCAAATGTCCGCAGCTTCCTTGGCATGGGCTCCGGATTTCTCCAACTTCGCCAGCTCAATCAGCGAGAGCATGAGGTCGTACTTGATGTCGAGCTCTTTCTCGGCGTGGGTGGCATCAATGGCGCCGAGCGCTTCCTTGTATTCGCTGGTGGCTTCCGAATGCCAACCTTCCTTTGCAAAGCAACGCCCCAGCATCCAGGCGCTGTTGACCTTCAACTTCGGATCATCCTTAGCAAGCTGGAACGCAGCCATGGCATCTTGGTAATTGCCAAGTTCGTACTCAATCCGACCGAGGTCAGACTTCATCTCGCGGTTGGTTGGGTACTTCTGAACGCGCTCGCGGAAGATCTCGCCTTCCAGTTCCAAGAGCTTGGCGCGTGCCGCATCATGGGTCATCTGCAGTTGTGAGTTGTCGGGCGCCTGCTCAAGTTGCTCGCGTGCCACGCGCTCACTACGCCGTACCGCGGCAATACGCAGGTCGTCGGCATTCATCTTGAAGCGGTATTCATGGAGCCGGGTGTAGCCAGCCAAGAACACTTCAATGGCGCGGTCTTCATCGCCAGGTTGCCCGCGCTTACGCAGCAGGGAGCCGTAACGATTGATGGCCTCGGGCGACATCGGATTGTCGTCAAAGTCCTTTTTCGCCTTGTCCATAGCGATTTCTTCGCTGCCGCCAGCGCCGGAAATGCTGTTTGATGCTTCCAGTTGCCGCTGCTTCTCAGAGTCGCGCACCTGCGCGCGGAAGCCGCCTGCTTGTCCAAAGTTCTGCTGGTACCCGCCTT
>JBBAOD010000015.1:0-6359 GCA_040401635.1 Phycisphaerales bacterium | reverse complement strand
GGATCCAATCGCTGTGCTTCCTCGCCGGATGCAAACGCCTCGTTCCATGCCTCCACTTCGGAGAACAGTTCGATGGCTTGCACCCAGACCTTCTTCTGCGGCTTCTTCTGCATCGCATTGCGAAGCATGTTGATCACCTTGGGCGCGAGCCACTGACCAACCGGAACCTGCCCAGCCTTACCAGCCGCTTCCAGGAAGCGCATGGCGGCGGAAACATTGTTGAGGTCCCGCATCCAGGTGTATTCATGAACCACCATCTTGTCGACCGGCCCCGGACCTTCGATTTCCTTGATGTCCTTGCCGGTCGCTGCCGAGGCGCGATCGTGGTATTTACAGGCAACTTCATACATCCCCTGATGGGCCACCATATTGGCGGGGTCAAACTTCAGGCCGTTGGCCCAGAGCTTGAGGGAGTAGTCAAGTTGGTCAGTTTCCCCAACGGTACGAGCGTGGTCAAAGAACTTGCGCGCCTTGTCGGGCTGCGGTTCGTAAGGCTTGTCGGAGTTACTGGAATCACCTTTACGCCATCCAAAGATCACGGTGTTGCTCCTATGCGGGGATTGCGTAGCGTAGCATCGAAACGCATGGCTGAACGACTGCCGAACGAACATCTTCCGCAGCGCCCCGTGGTGCTCTTCCCGGACCCGATGCTTCGTCGCAAGGCGAAGCCAGTACACGTCGTGGATGCAGCCATTCGCGCCCTCGTGGAAGACATGTACCGAGTCATGGATGACGAGGAGGGCGCCGGTTTGGCCGCTCCACAGGTGGGTGAATCCCTGCGGATCTTTGTAACCGGAACCCACGAACGCGGTGTGCCCCGCAAGGCGTACATCAATCCGGTGCTGGTTGATCTTGGAGGCGAGCTTGAGTCAATGGACGAGGGATGCCTGAGCCTGCCCAACGTGCGCGGATCAGTGCGCCGCCCAACACAAGTAACCATTCGTGCACTTGACATCGACGGTAAAGAATTCACTGAGACCAGTTCCGACTTTGCGGCCCGCGTGTGGCAACATGAATTTGATCACTTGGAAGGCATCCTCATCATTGACAAGATGAGTCCGATTGACCGACTGCGTGTTCGCCGTGCTTTGAAGGATCTGAAACTTTCTGTCGATCGGATTGACTAACTCTTATGCAATCGCGATCCGCTGTTCCGGGAAATCCATCATCAAACGGCACTGCCACGCTTCCCGATGTGGTGTTCTTTGGTTCCGGCGCATTTGGACTTCCGGTCTTGCGCATGTTGGCTGAAGCAGGGCGCGTGGCGTTGGTGGTGAGTCAGCCCGATCGCGTGGCGGGGCGCGGCAAGCAAATCACGCCGACGCCCGTGAGTGAGTTTGCGCTGAGCTATGGGTTACCGCTGGTTCGCCCGGAAGATTGCAATTCGCAGATTGATTCGGAACTGATTCGTACTGCCGCTGTAGCAGCCGTGGATCGCGCAGCGCGGGATGGTCGCGCGCAGCCAGGTGCCGTGTTCGTGGTCATTGCGTTTGGACAGAAGATGTCGCCAGAACTTCTTTCGGATGTCTTCTCAATCAATCTGCACGGCTCGCTCTTGCCGCGGTGGCGCGGCGCTGCCCCCATTCAGCGTGCATTGATGGAAGGCGATCCAGTTGCTGGTGTCAGTGTCATTGCACTTGCAGAACGTATGGATGCAGGCGTGGTGTATGCCGAAGAGCCACTGGCGATCGGACCATCGCAGACGTCCGGCGAATTGCATGACGCACTTGCATTGCTCGGCCCAGATGTAGTTGCCAGCGTTCTTCACATGTGGCGTCGGGGCGATATCAACGCGCGGGCTCAGGATGAAACACGAGCCACGCGCGCTCGCAAACTTTCCAAGGCTGATGCGTGGGTTGACTTGTCCATGGAAGCTTCCCACGTGCGCGCGCGCATCAATGGCCTCAACCCGTGGCCCGGATGCGCCGTGCAGATTGATGGTGCTCCGATGCAGGTACGGCGCTGTGAATTGATTGGTGCTGGTGTGGCGTCTACTGTTTCCACAGCGGACACGGAAACGCCGCCGGTTGCGGGCACACTCACTCCGGACGGCATACTGACTTGCGGAACAGGCGCCGTTCGAATTCTTGAAGTGCAAGCGGCGGGTGGTCGCATCTTGCCGTTCACAGCGTGGGCGCACGGTGCCCGAATCATCGCTCCCGTACAGGTCACCAGCGCGCCTCCAACGGCGGAGCTGTGAGCGTGTCGCCGCAGGAACTTTCAACTGAACTGCTGGACTTTCCGTTTGACGAACGGTGCGTTGCCACCGAGCCTGCGCACCCGCGCGACGCTGCGCGGCTGATGGTGATCGATCGCGCCGCCGGCACTGTTGAGCACGCACACGTCCGTGATTTGCCGCGCTGGATCGGCGCAGGCGACGCGTTGATAGTCAATGAAACATCTGTCCTGCGCGCGCGCTTGTGCATGGAGGGCACCGAAGGCCTGCTGCTTGAGCCATGCGCGGATGGAACGTGGCGCATGTTGGTGCGTCGCGCCAAGCGCTACGGGCCGGGCGCGGTGCTGCCATTGGTCACGCCGCATGGAACCGGATCCGGTGACGCCATTGAATTGGTGGCGCGGGACGCAGAAGCATGGCGCGTGCGCATTGTTGCTGGCCCGCAAGGTGGCGGCCCGGATGACGTGATCGAACGCTCCGGTTGGACGCCGCTGCCGCCGTACATCTTGAAATCACGGACCACGCGCGGTGAACAGGGCAATGATGACGCCGATCGTGCGGAGTACCAGACCGTGTACGCCGACGCCGCTGCGCGTGGGTCGGTGGCCGCGCCGACGGCGGGGCTGCACTTCACGGAGTCACTCCTTGCGCAACTGCGCGCGAACGGCGTTCGACAAGCAAGCGTCACGCTGCATGTTGGCGCAGGAACTTTCAAGCCGATTGATGCTGCGAAACTTTCCGAACATCCCATGCATTCCGAGCGGATGACAGTGCCGCCGGCAACCATGGTCTTACTGGGTGAACGCCCACGTCCTCGGTTGGTGGCAGTGGGCACCACCAGCGTGCGCGCGTTGGAGAGTTTGCCCGCGGATGCACCCGCGCACGGTTGGTCAGGCAGCACTTCGATCCTCATTGCGCCGGGCCACCAGTTCCGACACGTTGACGCCATGCTCACCAGCTTCCACTTGCCGCGCAGCACGCTGTTAGCGCTGGTTGGCGCGTTTGTTGGATTGGAGCGATTGAAAGAGCTGTACGCCATGGCACAGCGCGATGGCTATCGCTTCTACAGCTTTGGCGACGCCATGTTGATTGTGTGATGGCTCAGGCGCGCGCACGCGCGCATGCACGCACGCTGAATCAGCGCACCGCGTACTCAAGACTGACTACTGCGCGCAGGGTCTTTTCAATAGTGCGGGTGTCGTACTCACCGTAATCACTCGAACCGGTGGTGCCGCGTTCCACCACTTGAATCACGCCCTGGTTTGCGCTGACAAGTGCGCCCACTGAAGAACCGCTGCCGCGTGCGAGCGTCTCGGCGCGTTCCATGGCGCTTCTTGTGGCTTTGTCGAGCAAGTCAACTTTGGTTGAATCAAGGCTGGAGACCAGGTACGCGGGTTGACCGCTGGCAACATCAACGCCGTCTTGAATCAGTTGCGTGACATTGCGTGCCGCGGTGGCTACAGCGTCCACCTTGGGGCTGAGCACTTCCATGGTTTGCGTGAGTTGATAGAACTCAATCTTGTTGGTGTTGTTTCCCTTGGCGTCTTTACCCATAAGAGTGGACGATGCCACGGGGCCAGTCTTTGCCTCGACCTCGGTGAAGGTGTTGGAGGTCATGAACTGCTGCAGGCGCTGCATATCTTTCGAAAGACTGGCGTAGGCCGCTTGCAATGTTGTGCCGCGGCAGGTGACGGTGGTCACCCAGCGCGCACTGTCGGCACGGAGATCAATACTGGCCGAACCCTTCACTTTGATGCTGCTGGCACTGCGGCTGGTGATGATGGCTTTCGCCACGCTCTGCGAGGCAAACGCGCCGCCCAGCGCCAGTGCGATCCCCAGCATGAACATCCCGAATCCGTTGGAAGCAATAAGCCGGGTTGAAGACTTTTCCCCGGCGCCCGATGGGTCGCGTGCAGACATTTCCACCTCCTGTGATGAACCCGTGCGGTCTTCGCCCGGCATCGACCGGAACGCTGAAAGCACAGGTGCGGTCTCCGACCGCATTCAGTTCATCGGCAGGACGCGCTGCCGGACTGCACAGCGCGCGGGTACCGTGCAGGGGCATGAAGCCCATCCCCCACACGCAACGGAACACGGGCAATGAACTCATGGACGAGGCGCATCCCGATCCAGCCCGGCTGGGGAATGAGTTCCGTTTCTTGGTGAAATTCAATGCGGCCACTGGCTCTGGCACGGCCATCGTCGACGCCTTGCGAAGCCGGATGAGCCCGACTAGCGGGCAGCAGGTTTCGGTGGTTGACTTTGGGGCAGGGGTGGGGGACATCGCGCGGTCCTTTATTACGCGCGCGGCACGGCGCGGCTGGGTGGCGCATTGTTTGGCCACGGATCGGAACCCGTTGGTGCTGGACATGGCTCGCGCCCGCGGGTCCATGGACGGTTTGTCGTTTGCAGCAGTGGATGTTCTGCAAGCCAAGGCCATCTTGGGCGCAAAGTCGTTCGATGCGGCGCACGCCTCGTTGATGCTGCATCACTTGCCGGACCACGAAGTAGTGGAGGCGCTCAAGGCCATGTCAGCGGTGGCGCGGCATGCAGTGATCTGGAATGACCTGATTCATGATGCATTTGGCATCGCTGGGGCATGGTTTGCCACACTCACTTCGCCCGCGGAAACCAAGCGCGATGCCATGTTGAGCGTGAAGAATGGCTTTAGTAAGCGCCAAGCGGTGGAGTTTGCCGAGGCGGCCGGCCTGCGCGACATTCGCGTGCGCCGGTGGCGCGGCCCGCGCTTTCTGTTGACGGCGCGGCCAGCCGACTGAGCCGTAGCGGCGACTGTCTGAACCTCGCTACCGCTACCTGAGCCAGCGCTACCGCCGCCTGAACCCGCTACGCTTGAAGCCATGGACATGAAGGATCTCAAGCGCGACGCACTGAAACTTGCCAACTGGATCACCGATCGATCGATCAAGGGGATCTCGCCGCTGCAGAGCGCCGAGGAGCTGGCCGAGCATTATCGCATTGACAACACCTACGCCTCCAATGACAAGCGCGTGGATGCGCTGATTCGTTGGGAGACGTCAAAGAACTTCACTGCCGGATTCATCACCGGACTGGGCGGCGTCATCACGCTGCCCGTTTCGATTCCGGCATCCGTGGCGGCGTCGTGGCTCATTCAGGCGCGTATGGCAGCAGCCATTGCCTCTATTTATGGTCACGATCCGCGTTCCGACAAGGTGCGAACCGTGGTCTTGCTGGCGCTCATCGGTGATGCCAGTGCTTCAAAGTTACTGAAGGGAGCAGGGGTTTCCTTGGGTAAGCACGCGGTACTGAAAGCCATGGAGGGTGTTGGCGGGCGCACCGTCACGCAAATCAACCGTGAGGTGGGCGAGCAACTCATCACCAAGACCGGCGTCAAGGGCGCCCGCGGTGTTTCCAAGTTGGTGCCAATTGCTGGAGGCGTGATCAGTGGAGCGTTCGACGCCGCCTCATGCCAAGTGGTGGGTCGCTGCGCAAAGCGGCTCTTTCGCGAGGGGTAACGTGCGCGGTAAATTGGGGCTTCGCGTGCCAATCGCTCCGGCGTTCGCGACCCTGCGGCTCATCATCACTGCAAAGGACTGCATATGAAACTCACGGTGCTCTTCTCTCGGCTCATGCCGCTCCCGGCTCACCTTCGCCAGTCAACGTTGGATGTCGATTCAATCTCTGATGACTCGCGCACTGTGAAACCGGGCTGCCTATTTGTGGCGCGATCGGGCACCGCCAATGATGGTCGAGCCTTTGTTGCCGACGCTATTGCGCGCGGAGCAGTGGCGGTCTTGCACACCGGCCTTGATCCATGCGCGGGTCATCCTGAGGCTGCGCACGTGGTACGAGTTCCCATGCCGGAGGGCACTGACTTATTGCGCTTCGCTGGCATCTTGGCAGATCGGTTGGAAGGATCGCCAAGTGAGTGGTTGAAACTTGTTGGCATCACCGGCACCAATGGCAAGACCACCATGGCGTACCTGGTGCAACAGTTTGCGCGCGTGGCTGGATCGCCGTGCGGGCTGATCGGTACGGTGGCGATCGATGATGGTGCGGAATCAACGCGCGCAAGCCTGACGACTCCGGGACCGATCGATCTGGCGCATGCATTGGGACGCATGGTGCGCAATGGTTGCAGCGCGTGTGCCATGGAAGTTTCCAGTCACGCACTTGATCAAGGCCGCGCGGATGCGTTGCAGTT
>JBBAOD010000014.1:0-22224 GCA_040401635.1 Phycisphaerales bacterium | reverse complement strand
TGGTGGCGCGGTGGGTGGCAGAGTCGCTGGAGCGGCAGAATCCACCCGTCGATCCATCCACCATGCCAGTGGCGGATGCGATCGTGGTGCTCGGCGGATCCATGTACGCCACAGTAGGCCCCGACGGAACCACGCTGCTCTACGCACGCCATGCAAGTGACCGATTCGAAACTGCCATGCAGGCGTTCAGTGCCGGACGCGCGCCGATCATTGCATTTGGCGGCGGAGGAACGGGCGTGCCAGGAACGCCAACGGAGGGAGAGTGGAACCGCGCACGAGCCATCGCTCGCGGGGCGCCTGCGGACCGCGCGATTGCCGGACCAGTGGCGCTCTACACCAGTGATGAAAGCGAAGGCATCGCGCGCGTGCTGCGCGAGCGCGGGGTGAAGCGAATCATTCTGTGCAGCTCCGCGATGCATCTACCGCGAGCGCGCATGAACTATGAGAAGCTGGGGTTTGAAGTCATTCCGCTGCCGAGCGACTTTGCAACGCGCGGCACGGCCGAGGACTGGTCGTGGGCGCTACTGATTCCCAGGGGAATGGCGCTTAGCCAGGTTGATGCAGGCGTGAAAGAGTGGATGGGGTTGCTTGGGCCGGTGCGGTAAGTGCCATCACTTGCCGAGCGTTGCGCGTAAGCCTTCAACAAACGGCACGATCACGCGGTAACCAAGTAGATCTGCAGCGCAGCGAATGTCGGCTTCACTGTCACGCACATCGCCAGTGCGGCCAGGGCGGAAATCTGGCTCACTGGGGATGCCGATGATTTCGGATATGGCTGCCAAGAGTTCAAGCAAGCTGAAGCGCGTGCCGCAGGCGATGTTCACCATCTCGCCGCGGAGGGCATGGGGGACGGAGCCAGCGAGGAGGTTGGCGTGGACGGCGTTGGCGACGAACGTGAAATCCCGAGTTTGCAGACCGTCGCCGAACACTTGCGGTCGCACTCGTTCGCGAATGCACTTGGCAAAGAGCGGGATAACTGCTGCGTATGGAGAGTCATGGCGCTGGCGAGGTCCGAAGATATTGAAGTAGCGCAGGCTGACGGTTTCGAGACCGTAGCAGTTGCCCCACGCACGCATCAGGTATTCGCTGGCGAGCTTGGTGTACGCATAGGGAGACAGCGTGTCCGAGCGCATGGACTCCACCTTGGGGAGGACGGCCGTGTTGCCGTACGCGCTGCTCGACGCGGCGTAGACCAAGCGACGAACGCCGTGTCGACGCGCTGCTTCCAAGACGCGCATAGTGCCGGTGACGTTGATCTCGTGATAAAGCGCTGGGATTTCAATACTGCGGGGCACGCTCCCCATGGCAGCTTGGTGGAAGACGATTTCAGCGCCGGCAAACGCGGCATTGAGGACGGCGTCATCGCAGATGCTGCCGCGGATCACCTTCGCGGCGGATGCGGGGCCTTGCAAGTTGGACTCACGACCGTTGGAGAAGTCGTCCAGGATGCGCACATTGGCGCCGCACTCAACCAGCGTGTCCGCGATATGGCTGCCGATGAAGCCTGCGCCGCCAGTGACGCAGATGGTGCGACCGGCATAGGCGGAGTGGTGGGCTTCGAGTGCGAGGTGCAGCATTGGGGGGGAGGATAGCGAAGGAATGGCGTGTGGCGTATCGTCGCAAGGTCGGGGATCGATTTAATTGCATGACACGGGACGCAATTTCCTCCGAGCGGGAGTGCATCATTGGGCTGCCTTCAGAGTGGAATGGGGAACAAGGGGTGGCGTGGAGTCTGCATACAAGATTTGGGATGAGACGATCCGCCCCTTATAGAGCAACCAAGCCGGGGAGCGACGAAGTTCCAAGTGTTGGCAACCCCAAGAGATACGGTTATGACAGCTACTAGCTCCGCTCGCGAACTTGATACGTCTTTTACCCGCACCATGTGAACTCCTAGCATCGAACAACTCACGAGTGAGATTGAAAGGCAGGCGGCAACAGCAGCGGCGGCCCGATCAAGGCCGATTGCGCCCCTGACCGCAAAGTGTGTCGCTTGAGGCGCCGTAATCTTCACCTACAAACCAACGGTGCAACTCCGCGCCCGCCAACATCGCGACAAGGAAGAAAAATCAGACTCTGCATCGCAATGACCCCGGAGCGGCGAATTGTTCGGCGATGGGGCTGAACTATGCGGAGACGGGTTCTAAGCGCGACCATCTACCTGTGATTGCTACGCTTGGGCGTCCACATTGACGACCATCAGCGGCATCGCGTGTCAAGGACCGGGATGACACATCCTGAGCAGAAAGAACACCCCAGCAACAATCAAAGAGCTCACGATGGACCTAGCTTTCGGGCCGTCATGTCTGACATGCGACTCGTATGGACCGCGCTTCTCGCAATATCTGAATCGGCAGGCGCGGGCGCGGCCAACATTCTGCACAAGCGACTCCGAGTATAAACGCCCACAGAATTTCTTCTTTCGGCCTATAAATAGAGTAGTCGATAGCTTGGGTGCCTATAAAAAATAGTAAGATGGCTAGTGATCGGTGTTTCCGCTGCTTCACAGCTCGCGCAATTTGCCAAAATATCGCACAAAACATTGGGAGACTAAGCACCCCTAGACCAATTATCCATTCGAAAATTATACTATGAAAATGAACATATTCGTTTGTCATGTAATCAAAGTTCTGCAGACTGCCATTCAGGTATTCGGGCGTCCGTCCAAAACCAATACCAAATGGCCCAACATCGCCGCCCAAAAGCAGACCACATCCGTAACTCCATATTTCTCGACGCCCGTGCAAGTTTGTGATTGAATTTAATGAGAAACTGTATCCAGAAGAGCCAAAGATCTGAATCGAAGCAAAAATTATAGCGAAAATCACTACTGTAAAATATAAAGAGTGCCCAAAGCTCAACGAGGATCTTTGAATATTGCCGTTGCCGACTAGCCTGTGTTTGCTCGCGAATGCATTGCTAGAAATAATAAACAAAGTCATTATTATGAAGCCGCATGTCGACGTAACGCTAGCGGTTAGCCCAAGTACTCCGATGCAAAACAGCCAAATCCAGTAGTAACTCCTTGAAAATGCCAGGAGTGCTACTGCCGATGCAATTTGTGCGGTTGACCCGACGGTCATTCCTGATGCGAAGGAGCGGCGGTACTCATCAAACTGCAGATCTGCTGTAAAAATCAACGAAGCCGCGAGGCCAATAAATATTAAATAAATAATCTTTTCTGCCTCCCTAGTCCCTAACGACTGCGCCAATTCGAATGCATAGAAGTATACGCAAGCAAATCGAAGCCAAGTTAAAACGCCATCGCTAACAGCAGCCGCAGAAACATTCGCTTGCCAAATCAAACTAGTAACGATTGCTGCCAGTAAGACCAAAAATGAACTTAACATTCGACCACTCGGAGCTCTTGCATACCAAACGCAACTAATTAGCACCGTCAAAACTAAAAAAATGTCCGCTGTATTGAATAGGGCGATATGTCGATGCGATTCATGCAATGTGTCGTCGTAGTCCTCAGGGAAGATGAACCGCGACGGGAGTACAGCGTAAGAGACAAAGCTAGCAGTAGCTAGCGGCATTACCGTGAAAGGTCTCAATAGTCGGCTCTGGATGCCTGAGTTCATTTTTCTGCCACGCTCAATCAATTTTGCGGAACGAATGTCAGTGGACGGTAAATGGTACCGGTCAGTGCTTTGGCCCCGATCGAACATTGCGCTAGAACGGCATCTAATCACCAACGGGACTTACTGCCAACTTTGCAGTGTCAACGCGTGCGATACTTAACGGCCTAAGCGACGTGTGAAAGTGCCGAGGAGTCTGAGGACTTCTCATAGACCTTGGCGCTTTGCCCGAATGAGTTGGCCCAATTCCGTGGACCCCCAAGTGGACAAAGATCGTACAATTGTGTCAGGAAATGAATACCAAGCACGCAACGGAACTATTGTCGGGCGAGCGATTTGCCTTCGGAAGCAACTGGGCGAACTTTCTCCGAGTGCTGAACGAGGCCCGAATCGCAGAGGCGGAACAATCTCTTCGACGCATGCTCAATGTCGATCATCTACGTGGCAAGCGTGTTCTTGATATCGGCTCAGGCAGCGGGCTATTCAGTTTAGCTGCGCGCAGGCTGGGGGCTACAGTTCACTCCTTCGACTATGACCCCGAGTCGGTCGCTTGCACAATGGAGCTCCGACGCCGGAACGACCCCATAGACGATGGATGGATAGTCGAGTCAGGATCGGTGCTTGATGGCGATTATCTCCGCAGCCTGGGTTCATGGGACATCGTCTATTCTTGGGGAGTGCTTCATCACACAGGCGCAATGTGGGATGCGCTGACTAATGTTGCCCCATTAGTCGCCCCCGGGGGGCTGCTATTCATTTCCATCTACAACGACCAGAGGGGTCTCAGCAACTGGTGGAGATCGCTGAAGCGAACCTACAACCGAATGCCGAAACTACTTCGTACGCCATATGCAATCGCGGTGATGGGTCCGCGTGAGGTCAAATCATTGGTCGCAACAACCATACGTACGAGAGATCCTCGAGCTTACTTTAAAGGTATCAATGACTATGCGGAGCAAAGTACGCGCGGAATGAGCTATTGGCACGATCTTATTGACTGGATTGGCGGCTACCCATTTGAAGTCGCGACGCCCGAGGCAATCTTCGATTTTTATACTACGAGAGGATTTCAACTTACCAAACTGAAGACCTGTGGCGGGGGATTGGGCTGTAATGAATTTGTGTTCCGTCGATCAGAAGTGCATGTGATTTAGTCCAGCTCGAATCGCAGCTAGTTAGTGCTCACATCGATACACTTGCGCCTGGAATGACTACCAAGCATGCAACAGAGCTACTTTCGGGCGAGCGATTTGCCTTCGGAAGCAACTGGGCGAACTTTCTCCGAGTGCTGAACGAGGCCCGAATCGCAGAGGCGGAACAATCTCTTCGACGCATGCTCAATGTCGATCATCTACGTGGCAAGCGTGTTCTTGATATCGGCTCAGGCAGCGGGCTATTCAGTTTAGCTGCGCGCAGGCTGGGGGCTACAGTTCACTCCTTCGACTATGACCCCGAGTCGGTCGCTTGCACAATGGAGCTCCGACGCCGGAACGACCCCATAGACGATGGATGGATAGTCGAGTCAGGATCGGTGCTTGATGGCGATTATCTCCGCAGCCTGGGTTCATGGGACATCGTCTATTCTTGGGGAGTGCTTCATCACACAGGCGCAATGTGGGATGCGCTGACTAATGTTGCCCCATTAGTCGCCCCCGGGGGGCTGCTATTCATTTCCATCTACAACGACCAGAGGGGTCTCAGCAACTGGTGGAGATCGCTGAAGCGAACCTACAACCGAATGCCGAAACTACTTCGTACGCCATATGCAATCGCGGTGATGGGTCCCCATGAGGCCATGAGGTTTATTGCCACAACTGTACGCACAAGAGATCCGATGGCTTATTTTGAACAAATCCGTCACTATGCAAAACTCAGCAAGCGCGGAATGAGTTACTGGAATGATCTCATTGACTGGATTGGCGGGTACCCATTTGAAGTCGCGACGCCCGAGGCGATCTTTGATTTTTATGCTACGAGAGGATTTCAACTTACCAAACTGAAGACCTGTGGCGGCAGATTAGGCTGTAATGAGTTTATATTCCGTCGATCCACTGCACATGGGTGACCCGCTTTCCGTGACAAACTTAAACACGCAGCCATTGCGCATCCTGTTCGTTGGTGGTGCCCTTTGCGGCGGTGGCGCTGAACGCCAATTACTCCAGTTGTCAACTGAACTTCATGAACTTGGGCACATAGTCACAGTTGCGACTATCGCTACAGGCTCCGCTGCTTCTGAGTTTCGGCAAGTTGAGCTATGGAACGGCCAGCGACGTACGAAGGTGGGGACATGTGTGGGGCTAACGCGCGCACTGTTTCGGCTCCGTCGACTCTGTTCCACTGAAACACCCGACATAGTGATCGGATGGCTGTCACTATCGGTGATACTCGCGACTGTTGCCAGTAAGCAGCGCCGAATCCCTGTAGTGGCGGCAATCCGAAATTCTAGGCCTGAAATGCAGTTTGGACGGCATCGGGGAAGGATCCTGTACGCAGCATTGCGATGGTGCTTGACTAACACGCACCTCGTTATTGCAAATAGCCAAGCCGGCGTCAACGGATATACCGCGCTGGGGCTGATTCGTAGAAATCAGGCACGCGTCATCCGCAACGGAATTGACACTCGCGAATTCCAATTGAATACTGAACAAAGCGCGAATGTGGCGCGCGCGGCATTGAGCGTTGCTCATGATGGACCCCTTGCACTCTATGTTGGACGAATTGCTGAAGAAAAAGACATTCCGCTACTAATACGCACCGTCAGTTCGTCCCTCGCTCGCCGGGCGGATCTTGCATGGCTAGTTGTGGGGATTGCGGCTGACCGATTTCTGGCGATTGCGTCATCACTGAATATCACTATTCCGGCGGACCGAGTTTGCTTCATTGCTCGACTCGAGAAGATGGTGCTTGCGTACAACGCAAGCACCATCTTGTGCCTAACCTCTAAACGAGAGGGGTCGCCAAACTGCGTGATGGAGGCACGGGCATGCGGACTTCCAGTGATTTCGACAGATTGTGGTGATGTGAGGGAATGCGCGCGGCCGATTGACCGCGTTGTTGCAGCGGATCCCGACTCATTCACCGATGCAATTGATGATGTCTTAGCGAGTGCATCACGGCGGCAACATCAAGGACACCAAGTACTTTCGGCTAATGATTGCGCGCAACAGTGGCTATCGGCATTGCAGACTGTCGTGCATGGCGAAGGGAAATTACCTGTAGCCATTACTCATACCTAATGGTTCTGCCGCTCAGCGTTACACCATTCCGACAACATGAGTGCGGTCCAAACTCGTGACTGCTCTTCGTCCCGACCACTTAACAGACGCGAGATGGACAGGGACACTGTGTTGGGATCAAGCAGCCCCGCACTTTCAATTCGCGAATGCGACAAAGAGTCCAACATCCACTCCCGAAGCGGCCCCCGGAGCCATCGGGCCAACGGCACACCAAATCCCCTCTTGGGTCGATCAACAACTTCTCGCGGCACAAGCGTGCGAGCCAGATCAGTCAATGCCACCTTGAGACGCGGCGGGCTAATTCGATGCTCCATCCCCAACGACCATGCAAAGGACACGACCTCGCGGTCCAATAGCGGACAGCGGACTTCTAATGACTGCGCCATTGAGGCCCGATCGACCTTCACAAGAATGTCGCCCGGAAGGTAGGTTTGAAAGTCCGCCGCCATCATCCATGCTTCGGCGCCAACCGCATTGATATCTACGCCAACATCACAAAGTGGGTCCTGGTAGATCGCATCAGCAGACTGGAGTTGCACTGGCGACACGCTCCATGAGGAGACCATGCGCCGATAGAGATCTTGGAAGGCTCGGCTGCTCAGCACCTCGGCAACGCCAGCAGGAGATCGGAGCGCGGCCCGAACAACACGCGGGGATGTTCGGCTTGACAGCCCAAACGCGGAATCTCCCAGTGCAATCATGGGCGCCCATCGCGCCAGTACCGCCGAAGCGACTTGGCGCATTGGCAATGGAACACGCTGGAGCATCTTCCAAACCCGAAGGGCTTCTCCGTACCGCGCATATCCACCAAACAACTCATCTCCACCGTCGCCGCTCAAAGCCACCTTGACACGAGAGCGCGCCAATTGGCTGACCAAGTAAGTTGGAATCTGACTGGAATCTGCGAATGGCTCATCGTACATCCATGGAAGTTTGGGGACGACAGCAAGCATGTCCGCGTCAGAAACAATGCACGTCGTGTGTTCTGTCCCGAGGTGCTCCGCAACCGCACGTGCATACTTTGATTCGTCAAGCGCGGGATCGTCAAATCCGATCGAGAATGTACTAATGCGCCCTGCCGAATGACGCGCCATCAGTGCAGTTACCACAGAACTATCGATGCCGCCGGACAAGAACGCACCTACTGGAACATCCGACACAAGCCGCCGGCGAACTGCTGATTCGAGAACATCCTCAAGACCAGCAGGAGAAGGTCGCGCCGATCGTGGCAATGCCATTCCCTGATTTGCGACCGCTGCAATGGACCAGTATTGAGACTGCTGGATCGGCTGGCCAATGGAGCTGGGCGACAAACATACCGACACGTAGCGCCCTTGCGCCACCTTCTGAATACCGCGATAAATCGTGTGCGGCGCAGCGATGTATCCGTACCGCATAAAGAGTGCGACGGATGCTCGGTCAATATCAACGGGAGCATCGACAACACGCAGAGCCTTCAATTCACTTGCAAAGCAGAACTTACTACCAAGCCACCCGAAATACAGCGGCTTCTTTCCAGCGTGGTCTGTTGCAAGCCATAGCCGTCGATTTCGGATGTCGAGCGCGGCAATCGCAAACATCCCGGAAAACTTAGAAATGGCACCTTCAAACCCCTCGGCAGCAATGCACTCAAGAACCACCTCGGTGTCACTATGACCACGCCATGAGACTTCTACCTTCTTCGCTAACTCAGCCCGAAGTGATTCAAAGTTGTAAACCTCTCCGTTGAAGGCGATGACCCAATTGCCACACCGACTGACCATTGGCTGGTGCCCCGCCTGCGTGACATCAAGAATCGACAAACGCCGATGCGCAAGTCCAAACTTCAGCAGTGGCGACCACCACTCGCCATGGTCATCTGGTCCACGGTGTGATATCTGTTGGCCCATCAAGCGCAGCAAATCCGCAGGGTTACTCGCAGTTCCCGTGGGGTCAAATATGCCTGCGAGTCCGCACATGCCGAAAGTCTACCGCCTTGGCTGACCCAACTTGATTTGGCGGCCGCGCCGCAACGCAGTGCTCGACACTTCTGAGGGCTGTAGCATCAATTCCTTGTGGTAATGAATCGATTGAATATGACAACGCACCCGGTGATCCGCTTAGTTGCCGTACGCGGCAGCACGATCATTCTTCAGACCGCGCTTGCGTTAGGAATGGGGTGGCTATGCAAGCCCGCAGACTTTGGTCAGTTCGTAACCGTTATGGCCTATGCAATGGTCAGCACGACTCTGTGTTCAGGAGGTGCGTATCAAGCAGCGCTCCGCGTTTCGCACCTGTTGACTGTCGAATCCGTGTGGCAAAGTGCCATGATCAAGTACCTGCTGCGTTCTGTCATGCGCAGGGCGCTATTTGGAGGCGCGCTCACTGCCGTACTTCTCGCCGCAAACAAAAATGTTTCCTGGTCTGACACGGCTATCGGCGCCCTGCTCACAGTCATTACATCATTCGGCTCTATCGCCGCGGGAATCACCATGGCGCGTGGTGATTCGATGCGCTACCAAGTATCCGAGCTGGTGATCCGAATGCCCATCCAGATTGTTGGGGTAGCAATTGCCCTCTTCATGGACAAAGCTACTGGGTTTACGTTAGTTCTTTGTTCCGTCATTGGCAGTGTAAGTAGCGCTGGGTACCTCCTGGCGCTTCTCCCAATCAATCAAACATCCCGACCCGTTCCCCAGCAAATGGCCCGCTTGGTTGGCAAGTTCATGACCTCTGCATCTATCAATGCGACTCTATTTTCACTGTTTTCTTCCTGTGACATCTTGCTTGGGTCGCGCATTCTTTCCAGTAGCGAAATCGCGCCGCTTGGAATTGCAAATCGAGTCTCGTCTTCACTCGCCATGATCAATGGTGCCATATTTGATCTTCAAAGCAGCAAATTTGCACTCGCAATTCGGCGGCAACAGAACCAAGAAATTCAACGTATTACGCGGTTGGTATCAACGGAATCGGCTTTGCTCACGGTGCTGACAGGCATCGTGGTGTCATCTGCGTGCGCCGTGTTGTACAGCCACCTTCCGGGCACCTACTTGGCAGCAATATGGCCACTGGCCATTCTGATGGTAGGTCGCCTGATACAAGGGTCGCTCGGCCCTGGACCCGCTGTAATGACGCTTCGTGGCCGCCACATACAGCTCGGATGGATCGTGGGGTCTGCGATCGCTACTGAAGTTGCCCTGATCTACCTACTGGCACCAGTCATGGGCACTGTTGGCCTAGCTATCGCCTCTGCTATTGGCTTAATCCTGTATTCAGTGGCAGTACGCGTGTACATCGATCGGATGTCGCACAGCTATAACCGCGCACAATCTTGAATCAATTGCGCACGCAACGTCCATCGGACCGAAAAGCTGAAGGCGCTATGGATCGCCGTATAGCGCTAGGAGTGTCAGGCTATTGGATCGACGCCAGAACGCAGCTTCATGACATCTCGATAGATGGCGATTTGCTTGCGTGCCACCTCGTCACGGCTATGCCTCGATGTCATCACTGATCGGCACTGAGCCGACAAGCGCGCCCGATCGGCCAGCTGCGTGATGGCAGTCGCTGCAACAATCATTGCTTTCGCAATCGCATCAGGCGAATTTGGCTGAACCACCCACCCGCACTCACCAACAAGCAACGCGGCATCACCAACATCGGTGGCGACGACCGGCACGCCAACACTCATTGCTTCTAGTACTACATTGGGGCAAGATTCGCGCAACGAGGTCATTGCGCACACATCCGCGGCCGCTAGCCATGGCCGGGCATCGAGTTGTTCGCCAGCGTGATAAATCAACGGTGAGCGCTCCAGCGCAATGTCGGCGCTGCTCTGACCACTCTCCCAACCGGGCTTTCCGACACGGACAAATACAGCCCGTGTGCCCAACTGAGTGTGGACGATCTGCGCGGCCTTTATGAAGTTGCCAACCCCCTTGTCAGGATGCGCCCGGCCAACTTGCATAAACACTATCGCGTCATCCGCGACGCCAATCTTGGCCCGCATAGTGTGGCGCCACTGTGCACACTCCTGCTCGTCTGGAACGTCAACCCCGTTATGAGTGACAGAGGCATGCTTCATGCAGAAACCAGCGCGTGCATGTTGCGCACGCGAGCACTCGGAATTGAAAATAATGGCACGGGGATACGCCGATGATGCACGCGCACACGCGATAGTTAGCCTTATGAAAGGCGATCTTTGCCCTGAATCAAGCGAACTACGAATACCCCAAACACAGGGGATACTGCGAATACGAGCATCAATGCGGCACATAGACCACAATGCTGCAGCATGCCACATCCACGCGTGGACAACATCCGGGCTCTCGGACAATAGGGCACGTATTGCACTCCGCAGAAGCAACGGGTTGAAGACCCCACGTGGTGAGCCCAGCACACTCACACGGGCACCAGCCTCCTCAATTGCACCGACAAGCGCTCGTTCGCCAGACATACAAACCACATGGTGCTTAAGCGTACCGCGTGTATCAAGAATCAAACGCAGTAACGATGTCTCTGCCCCACCACGCCCGAGACCGGAAATCAGGTGCGCCACACGTAAGGGTTGATGGTTCAGATTCGTTTCCGGCACTATCTAGCCAATCATAACTACTGCATACACGAGCCTAAAGAATCACTGCGCCCTGCCGAGCGCTCTGGCATCCGGGTAGAAGCCCCTGCGATGGACACCAAACACGGCGGCATCATCTGGCACCGTGAGATCTTGAGACATTCGCACGCAAGCAGCCAAGGATCCGCCGAGGCGACCAACATTGGCCAAATGCCGCCCGCCGAAAGCGAATGGAAGAGATGGCATAGGAATTTCCATGTACCGAATGTGTGCTGCGCTTGCGATCCGTCGCACGACCTCACGGAATGTCAGTCGCTCCCCTCCGGGAACGTGAACTGGATTCAAAATCGGACTTATGGAAGCGGCGGCAACAGCTACTTGTGCCAAGTCATCCACATGCACCGGCGCTCGTAATCCAGCACCGCCACCGATGAGCGGAAACACATGGGTGCGCGACAATACCCGGGCAATCTGCGCGACATTGTTGTCGCGACCCGAACCATAGATCATTGTTGGTCGAAGGACCCGAGTGTTGCCGCCAAAGGCCGTACCAATGGTCGACTCTGCTGCGAGCAGTTCTTGCGACAATCGAGCATCGCGCGGAAATGGTGAATCAACCTTCGTTACCGCACTCGCACTGCTGACTGCAGTAATGCCAATGTTTGTCGGTACTTCTACCCCTTCGACTGCGTTTGCAAGCATTCGAATAGACGCCGCGCAGATGACTGTATCGCCACTGGATAACCCGAGGCTCCGCAATGAGCCCGTCATCTGTAGGTCGATTTGGACATGTGTGCAGTAATTGTTTAACTTTGCCACTGCTGGAATTGATCGGGACACAGCGATCACTTGCGCGCCTGCGAACATGGCTTGGGAGGCAATGCTTTGACCAAGTGGCGAAGTAAATCCAATGATGAATAATCGGCGTCCCTTCAAACGGCTCCCCACTCCGTGGTCTGGATTCCGGGCATTAATTTCAGCGTTCATGGATGGCTGCTGATGTTAACCGCGCTCGTTTATCCGCTACATCAACAGACTGGACCTTGCCAGCGTGTGCATGCGTTGGCGAACTGACGGCAGGCATTATCGAGTGACTTTACACTCCGGGCTTGAAGAAGCCGATGCCACCAAAGGTTTGCCAACTGTGCGCGGGCGATTTGACGGCCAAGCACTTTCTCTTGCCACTGATTGATGGCATGGAACAGCAAGGCTGGTCTGTCACGACTGTGTGCTCAGATGGAAAATTTGTTCCCGGAATGCGGGCAGATGGCTATCACATCGTACCCATTGCTATCGCACGGAGCATGAACCCGATTCTGGCATTGCTATCACTTATCAATGTAGTCAGGTTCTTTCGACGCGAGAAGTTCGACATCGTCCATGTGCACACACCTATCGCGGCACTCATCGGGCGAGTGGCAGCAAAGCTGGCCCGAGTGCCGTTTGTCATATACACCGCCCATGGATTTTACTTTCACGATGAAATGCCGGCCTGGAAGAGACGGACGTATGTACTACTAGAGCGATTCGGCGGACTATTTACGCACTTGCTATTTTCACAGAGCCATGAGGATGCGCGCGACGCAATCGCTTTGCAAATCATGCCTACTAGTCAGGTTGTTGCCATTGGCAACGGGGTGAACCTCACACAGTTTGCGGGGCGAACTCTTGAAGCACAAACCGAGGCGAGGCGAGCCCTAGGAATCCCAGATTCTGTTCCGGTGATTGGAATTGTTGCCAGGCTGGTGCAGGAAAAGGGGTACAAAGAATTCTTCGAGGCAGCCGTAGCAGTTTCCTCTGCATTCCCCAATGCCTACTTTTTGGTCGTAGGAGAGCGGCTAGCAAGCGACCATAGCGGTTCGGTAGAACTCGCTCTCGCTCAGGCACGAAAGGTCTTAGGGGAGCGGCTCATTGAGGCTGGCTTGCGAAAGGATGTTTCTGCAATGCTCTCCGCGATGACCATTTTCTGCTTACCTTCGTACCGCGAAGGTATGCCACGAACGATCATTGAGGCGATGATGATGGAGCTGCCAGTAGTTGCAACAAATATTCGTGGTGTACGAGAAGAAGTTGTCGACGGAACAACAGGCATCCTCGTTCCAACGAGGGATTCGACCGCACTCGCTCAGGCGCTGTCTGCACTTCTGGTCGACCCAACACGAACTCGTCAAATGGGTGTTGATGGACGATGCCGAGCGCTCAGTCTCTACGATGAGTCCGCTGTTGTAGCGCTGCAAATTCAAGAGATTCGCAAACGACTTCCCAAATCAATCAATGCGCGAGAATTCCAATAGGCGAACATGATGAAGCGCGTCTGTGATGTACTCCTCGCCCTCGCGCTACTCGCGATCTTCGCCGTACCAGGCCTGTGTATCGCCGTAGCTGTCAGGCTCACCTCGACCGGCCCTGCACTGTATTGGTCTGATCGCGTTGGTCGGGGTAACAACCTCTTTCGCATGCCCAAGTTTCGCACCATGCGAGTGGGAACGCCCGCACTGCCAACCCATTTGCTAGCGGAACCAACGTCGCACTTAACGCCGATCGGCGCAGTCCTACGTAAATCCAGCCTTGATGAGATTCCACAACTCTGGAGCATCATGAAAGGCGACATGAGCTTTGTTGGTCCCCGCCCGGCGCTATTTAACCAATCAGACCTCATTGAGCTGCGCACCGCGAGCGGCGTGAGCCAGTTGCTCCCTGGACTCACGGGCTGGGCGCAAATCAATGGTCGCGATGAGCTTCCCATTCCAGAGAAGGTGCGCCTCGACACGGAATATCTGCGCCGACGCTCGCTTTGGTTTGACTTGAAGATCCTGTGGCGCACCGCATTTAAGGTGGTGGCACAAGATGGCGTGGCACATTAACTAGTGCGTTCTATCTTTCGCCATTTCCCCCAACCCCGTCACCATCACCAACTCCCGAACCCTCGCCCGGTCATGCTGACTCACCGCGGCCTCAAGCTGCTGGAGCCGTTGCTCAAACAAATCCCACGGTGTAAATGCCTCGCGCGCGCGAAGAATTCCTGCATGTTCGGTTGGCATCAGTTCCGCGCCAATCACCAATTCTTCATAGAGCTTCTCACCCGGTCGCATACCCGTAAACACAATCTCGATCTCGCCCGCCGGATTGGCTGCATCGCGGATCGATCGCCCTGAAAGTCTGATCATGTTGCGCGCCATGTCGAAGATGCGCACCGGATCGCCCATATCCAATACAAAGACGTCGCCACCCTCCCCCATCGCGCCCGCCTGCAGGATCAACTGTACGGCCTCCGGGATAGTCATGAAATAGCGAGTGACCTCCGGGTGAGTCACCGTGACCGGCCCACCAGCCATGATCTGTTCCTTGAAGATCGGCACCACACTGCCGCTTGAGCCAAGGACGTTTCCGAAACGAACCATGGTGAATCGAGTCTTGCCATTGCCTCCGTAGCGCGCATGGAGCGCCTGCAGCGTCATTTCCGCCACACGCTTGGATGCACCCATGACGCTGGTTGGACGGACCGCCTTGTCGGTACTCACAAAGACCATGTCCTGCACGCCGTGTTTCAGCGCGGCTTCGGCAACACGGAGCGTGCCTAAGACATTGACCTCTGCGCCTTCAGGCTCGTTGTCTTCCACGATCGGCACGTGCTTGTATGCGGCAGCGTGGTAGATGGTGTCGGGGCGATGCTGCTCCATGATGCGGTCGATCCGTACATGGTCAGTGACACTTGCGAGGTAGCGGTGAATGCCCGCGCGCGCTGAACCAGGAGCAAGCGAGTGGCGCGAACGATTGAGTTCGCTGTCAATTTGAAACAGGTTGAATTCACCGTTATCCAGCAAGATCAGGCACTTTGGACCAAGGTCCATGATCTGCCGGCAAAGTTCGCTGCCTATGGATCCGCCGGCTCCCGTCACCAACACCGTCTTGCCAACCACATTCGCGCCAACGAGCGTGACGTCAGGCTCCACCGGCGCGCGGCCGAGGAGGTCTTCGATCGCAAGCGGGCGGAGGGCATCAACATTCACGCGTCCATCGTGAATTTCGGCGAGTGTTGGTACCGCTAGCACCCGAACGCCAACCGCTGCCGCATGTTCCAACACCTCTCGGCACCGGGCTCGGCTCTTTGGCCCAACTGCTACCAAAAGCGAATCGAAGTCCGTATCGGCGCGTACTGCATCGAATGCGCTCGTTGGATAGATGCGAACTCCCCGCATAGCGCCGCCCGCCAGTGACGGGTTGTCATCAAAGAACGCCACTACGGCGGATACGCGGTCGTGACCGATCGCCGCGGCAAGGCCAGCACCAACATCGCTCGCACCCAGAATGGCTAGGCGGCTGCGCGTTCGGGTGCTGATCCGAAGGAAGCGGCGCACCAGCAAGCGAACGCCACCAGTGGCGCCGATGAGCAAGATGCCGCCAATCAATGGCGCCGTACGCGGGATGCCTGTTCCTCGACCTGGGGCAACCAACGTCAAGAGCAACAGAATCGCCGACACTGTGACACACGCCTGCAACAACAACCACGCGTACCGCGGCCCGATGTAACGCGTGATTTCTCGGTACAGCCCAAACGCCCAGAAGATGGGCGGGACGATGATGGCCGCAGCCATGACCTCCCACACGGACACCGCTGCTGGCAATTCCACGGTGCCAAGGCGCAGCGCAAAGGCCGCCCACAGGCAGACCACGGCGCTGCTGGCATCCCATGCAACCATCAGCAACTGCTTTCCCCCGCGGGGCAGGCGATCAATCAAGCGCATGGAACGAGCGAATGCGTGTCCGGGTTCAGGCATCTGCGAGCACTGTACCACCGCGTACCCCGCTCGGCGATGCTTCCGCGCTCCGGATAACCTCCGCTCATGGCTTCTGTCGTCTTCTACTTCGAACTTCATCAGCCGTTTCGGCTGCGCCGCTACTCAGTCTTTGACACAGACCCCTTCTACTTTGACAACGAGGCAAATGCCACCATCCTGCGTAAAGTTGCGGATAAGTGCTATCGGCCAACCACTCAGAAGCTGCTGGATTTGGTGCGCCGACATGACCAACGCTTTCGGGTGAGTTTCTCCGTCAGCGGCACCGCGCTCAAGCAACTTGAGGAGTGGGCTCCGGACGTACTCGACACCCTGCGCCGTTTGGTTGATACCGGCGCGTGCGAACTGCTTGATGAGACGAGCCACCATTCGTTGGCATTCTTGTTTTCACGCGCCGAGTTTGATGAGCAGGTACGCCTGCATCGCGCTGAGATCGCGCGACTCTTTAATGGCTACCAGCCAACCGCGTTCCGCAATACGGAGCTGATTTACAACAATGAACTTGCGGGTCATGTGGCTTGGCTCGGCGACTACAAGACCATGGTCTGCGAAGGCGTCGACCGCCTGCTCACTGGTCGCAGCCCCAACTACGTGTACGCGCCGCCAGCGCAGGCGACACCGCCTGGACATCACCCAGTACGTCTGCTCCTGAAGAATTACCGACTCTCGGATGACGTTGCCTTCCGGTTCAGCGACCGCAATTGGAAGGAATGGCCGCTGGACGCACAGCGCTTTGCCAAGTGGGTCAATCAGATCAACGGTGATGGCTACCTCTGCAATTTGTTCATGGACTACGAGACGTTCGGCGAGCACCAATGGGCTTCGACCGGCATCTTTGATTTCTTGGACAAGCTGCCCGAAGCCGTCTTTGACGCGAACCCGGGGCAAAATGGGTTCCTCACCGTGAGCGAGGCATCCGCCGCTCATCGGCCGGTTGGTGAGTACTCCAGCGAGCAATTCATCAGTTGGGCTGACAGCGAGCGAGACCTCTCCGCGTGGCTTGGCAACCCACTGCAAGACAACGCGATTGCCCAGTTGTATGAACTAGAGGCCGGCGTGCGCGCCCGCCATGCCGCCGGCGATCCATGGATTCTTGAGGACTGGCGCAAGCTCACCACCAGCGACCACTTCTACTACATGTGCACCAAGTACTGGGCCGACGGCGATGTCCACAAGTATTTCAGCCCATACGACAGCCCGTACGACGCGTACATCAACTTCATGAATGTGCTTGACAACTTGCGAACGCGGGTTGGGGTGTAAGCGGGACGCTCGATTCGGTCAGCTCACTGGTTGGCGTGATTCCGGAAGTCGGCGCGGTGCTGATCGGGTTGGCGCGCCGTCTGTAAACCCCTCTGCCACCAGCGCGCCCGCGGACTGTCTACGAAATTCATCAGTCATGCGGTGATCGAAGCGCGCGATGGCGTGCTGTTGGCGTCGGACACTGACAATACAGCGCAGTGCTATCCAAGCCATCACCACGGTCCAGAACGCAAACGCGTACAAGACAATGGACCGAATGGAAACCATCGCGACCGCGCGAACAACTGGCGGTGTGTCAATGCGGTACATCGCTGACGATGCATTCAGGTTGCGCGCCGCAAGTATGGCCATGATCTCACGGGCACGATCGCTAAATGCGGCGATCGATTCGGAAACCAATTGCAATTGCGTGCTGTGAGCCTCGGCACTGGGCTTTATGGCCGAACTCCCAGTCACCATTGAATCCAGCCACGTCTCAAATTCAAGGTTGGTGGTCAATTTCACCACGTCCAACTCTGCCTGCAAGCGCCGGTCGGTGAGTTCACGCCGGTACTCCACATCTCTACTCTTCACGGCCTGCTCAATGACACGGTCGATAAAGGTCCCGTCGACATTGGCCATCAACCCGGACTGATGCGGTTCATCTGCCGAGCGTGGCGTGGTGGCGCCGCGAACGAGTCGGGTTTCATCCGAATATCCCTCGAAGGCCTCACGGAGGACACGCGCCCGCTCCTTGGCGGCCTGCAATTCAGACTCCAGTAATTTAGTTCGCGTGGACCGAATCGCCTCGTACGCCGCAGGCTCAACCGTTCGTGCCTGTCGCAACGCTTCCACGTACGCAGGAATGACCTGGTTACGCCGTACGGCATTCAATTGGTGCCCAAGATCGACGATCGATGCGCCACTCGTGTCCTTGATGCCGTCCGATCCGTTCAGCTTTGCCATGGAATCAACGGCAACCATCAGCGAGTCGGCAAACTCCTTCATGCGCTCGGCGTGTACCACGCCCCTCGCTGCCGACTGGCTCGTGGACAGGTCCTTTGCGGAAAGCCGCAATTCAGCACCCATCGGCAATGGGTAGTCATAGGAGCGAGCGCCAGCAGCATCAGTGGTTCGCGCCCACTCTTCTGGCAGCGCAAGAATGAAGCGGGCCATCTGCTCGTCGGTCAATTTGCCGGCTGCGCCCAGCGTAATGGTGAGCGATGCCGAATTCATCGCCTTCAATTTTGCGGCGAACTCTTGTTCAATCGCACCGCGCTCGGCTGAGGTGAGCTTGGCGTTGGAAAGCTTCTGCAGGTACTCGCTGCGAGTCAACTCCAGATCTGCTCCGCCGGCCGCCACTTGCAAATTGCGGCTGAGATCAGCGAGTGGAATGACCTTCTCCAGTTCTTGGGCGCGCCACACTGGCTCCACCACAAAATTTGCCAGGATGTCCTGCGGGGCATAGGTGGTCTTATTGGGATAACGCCCGTCGGCAGCTCCAACGAATACCGGCGTGATGTCAAGACTGCAGTACCGATCCGCACGCGGCAACGCGAACGCCACGGCCATGGCCCCAACGGTCAACAGCCCAACGATGGCGGTGGCTGATACGAAACGGCGCTGATGGCGCTGAAGGAACCCAAGAATGTCCAGTGACCCGCCTTCGTCCTCGGGAGGGAAGCCATGATCGGCATGATCGGCATGGCCGCCGCGATCCCCACGCACCACTGAACTACCGACCGCGCCCTGTTCCGACCGTGATGAGTCATATGTCATGGGAGAGATTGTAACGCGCAACCTTCCATTACCCCCGCGCTACCCGCTCACCATCGACGCCCTCGCGCTCACACCAACGGCTCACCACGCAAGCGGTCCATGCCCGTTGCGCGGCGCCCTCGTCGCCGGCACGGGCTTGCACCAGTGCCGCATGGGCGGCCTTGCCATCCAAGATCCCCTGCGCCTCGAGGCGCTTGGGAGACAGGACGTCATCAACCCACTCCGCGAGCGGGCCAGCAAACCAGCCGCGGAGCGGTACCCCGAACCCCTGCTTGGAACGACCCGCAATACCGTGCAATTCCTTGGGTAATCGGTGCCGGAGCGATTCACGCAAGAGCAACTTTCCGACGGTTCCATCGGTGCGCCACGCTGGCGGAATGCGCCAGGCAAAGTCAAAGAGCCGAGTATCCAACATGGGGTCCCGCGCTTCAAGACCGCACTCCATGCTGCACCGGTCAAGTTTGGTGAGGATGTCATCGGGCAGGTAGTTGGTCTGATCGCGGAGGAGCAGCTCGTCAAAGAACCCGTCGGGATCACCGGGGAATTGCCGCGGCATGTCGCGGGTTTCACGAGCGACGGTACTTGCCCAGAGATCGGATGGCAGCCGCTGGATGAGCGATGCGGGTTCCGGCCACACTGCAAAGAACGATCGCCACAGTTCCTCATCGCCCGCAGCGCGCATAATGATGGCTACTTTGTGCATAAGCCTTCCGCGCTGCGTGCGCCGCAGTGCAGAAGGGAGCATGCCATTGATCGGCTGCAATGCGCGATCCCAAGTATCGCCATTCAACATCTCAATGGCATCGGCCATGCGCCGCCGTGCAAAGAGCGGCACCGAACGGATCCACCGTGACAGCGTAAACCCGCGCAGATGGCGTTCATATCCACCAAAGAACTCATCGCCGCCATCGCCGGTCAACACAACACCCACGGATTGCCGCGCGAAACGCGAAACCGCTAGTGTTGGAATAGCGCTTGAATCAGCAAACGGCGCGTCAAAGCAGCCGATACTGTCTTCTACAAGTGAGACGAGATCTGCATCTTTGATCATCACTTCATGGTGATCGGTGCCGAGCGCCTTGGCCACGGCGCGCGCGTGCGCACGTTCGTCATACTCGGCGTTCTCGAAGCCAACCGTGAAGGTGCGGAGCGGTGCGACGCCTGCGTGGCGCATGGCGGCGACCACTAGACTGCTGTCGATTCCGCCCGAGAGAAAAGCGCCGAAAGGCACATCACTCATGAGACGGCGGCGCACGGCGGATTCCAGAAGCCCATCAAACGCGCGCACCATTTCTGTGCGGTCGCCATGAAATCCTTGCGCGCGTGCGGCAGCGGCGGCGGCGCGCACAGAGAACCACTCGCGCTCACTGACGCGACCGGTACTGAGATCAACGCACAGCGCATGGCCCGGGCGGAGCGCATGGACGCCCTCGTACATCGTGCGCGTCCCACGCACGGAGAGAGACCCGAGCACCGAAGCGATGGCCATCGGGCAGACCCGATTGCGGAAGACTGGGCACGCCGCCAATGCTCGTAATTCGCTGCCAAAGACGAACACCGGCGCACCGCGACCATCATCGGCGTGACCCCAGAAGCACGGCTTCACGCCAAATCGGTCGCGCACTAGCCACATGACGCGTTCATGCAAATCAAGTGCCGCGAAGGCGAACATGCCGTCAAGATTCGGAAGCGCGGCTTCCACCCCGCGCGCGTCAAGCAGTGCGGCAAGCGTGGCGGTGTCGCCGGTGGATGGTCCAACACGGACGCCCGCGGCGCGCAATTCCTGCCTGATTTCCTGATGATTCCAAATCTCGCCGTTGTAGGCAATCACCCAGCGTCCCGACGGCGAAACCATCGGCTGCGCCGCGGCCTCGGAACGGTCAATGATTGCCAACCGGCGGTGGGCAAGCCCCAGGCCGAATCGTGGCTCAAAGTAGGAACCCTCGCCATCGGGGCCTCGGTGCGCAATCATGGCGGACATGGCGCAAAGTGCAGCATTCGGATCATTGATCCGGTCTGAACGATCGATGAAGCCGGTGAATCCACACATGGTGATGAGTCCAACTATCTGCCCGGTCGAGATACTGCCGCGAGTTAGCATAATCGATCAACCCATGACTCACTGTGCTTTCTGATGCTGAGTATCGAATCAAATTCCATGCATTCCATGCGTGCACCCATGGCGCATCGCGCCAGTCGGGTTGCCACTGTCGCCCGGCGTGCACATGAGGCTGCATGCTTTCTGTGGGTTGCCACGTTGCCAGTGGCGGTGGCGCCGGAATCGCTTGCATTCTTTGTGTTGATGGTGGCAAGCGCAGCGCGCATTGTTGTTGACCCCGATTCCCGAGCGAGTTTCCTTCGCGCCGTGCGCGTACTGCTACCCATGGTGCTGTTCTGCGCATGGGCGATGTGCGCATCAGCGTGGTCACCAAGCAATTTTCTAGGAGCCCTTAAGTCCACGCCGCTACGAGCCACGCTTGGCGTCATGGCACTGGTTCCGATCGTTGTGCGGCCATGGCCACTGCTCCTGACCTTTGCGGCAAGCAGCACGGTGATGCTTGGAATTGCAGCCGTGCGCATCCTGGCTAATCCAAAGCAATTTGCGCGATACAGCGAAGATTTTCCCGGGATTGTTGGGTCGTACAGCGCAACCTGTTTGGTGGCGGGGGCGCTGCTTGTCGGCGCTAGCGCAGTCGTGGTCGGATTGCAGCGGCGACGCTACGCATCCATGGGTGTGATTCCCGCCGCCATCGCAGCGATCGTCCTGCGCGCTGCCGGTAGCCGGGCCGGGACAGTTGCTGCGCTCATTGGCGTGGTGATTACTTCCGTCACCTTGGTACGGTCGGGGCGAGTGCGCCGCTGGCGAATGACGGCCGGCCTCACGCTCTTGCTCGTTACTGGTGGAGTACTCGTTTGGCAATCGGCCGCTACCGCGCGCATGTTGCCAATTCTCCACGGAAGCCCCGACCCAGTCACCGTTACTCCCCAAGGGGATCCGATGGCGCAGGTCATGGCGCGCGCAGCGGGGGTGCGCGGCC
>JBBAOD010000013.1:0-22266 GCA_040401635.1 Phycisphaerales bacterium | reverse complement strand
AGACATTGTCGATCATTTCGGCATTGCCGGCGAGCACCATGTTGATGGCCAAATACAGTTGGCTGTTCGCAGCGCGCAAGGCTTGCTCAGGGGTGGTCTTCTCGTCAGTCTTGTCGCCAGAGGTGGCGAGTTTGTGGACCATGCGAGCGGCGCAACCAGTGAACAACGTGGCGGCAACAAGAGAACAAGCGAACAGGGTGATCGAGCGGATAGATAATTTCATAACAAATGATGCTACGACAATCGGCGCGCGCTGCACACGACAGCGCCCTGGCTAGAAGCCAGGGCGCTGTGAAAGTTCAAGTAACAGTCATTGGAGCCAACAGCTCCGCTGACATCAGACTGGGCAGTTGCCCCAAGCGGCGAGCATGATGCCCAGATCGGCGCCGTTGACAACGCCGTCGTTGTTCAGGTCACCCGTGCATGGGCTGCTGGAGCAGGCGCCCCAAGCGGCGAGCAGGATGCCCAAGTCGGCGCCGTTGACCACATGATCGTTGTTCAAGTCAGCGATGCACGGCGGAACCGACGGGTTGCCAACAGTGCCATCACTATTGATGCGTGCCGCAAAGATGTCACTGGCTCCGCCAGCGTTCGCCTGCCATGCCAAGATGCTGCCAGTGGCGCACGGATTGGCTGAGAAGCGATACTTCTGGGTGGCGTCCGATGCGAAGCTTGACTTCCATGCAACGGTGCCGTCCGCGTTCATGCGGGCAGCGATGCCGTTACCGACCATCGCGGACGCATAGTTCACGTAGGCGACGCCCACGCCGGTACCGAGCTTCATGGCTGCACCCGGAGTACGGTCGTAGACCACGCCTGCGGACGACGGCGAGTAGTCCTCAACCGTCACACCGTAGGCGGCGTCCCATTGCGCAACACCGGCCGAATCGAAGCATTGCGCGCCGATGCCGTACCAGACGATGCCGGCGATCGAAGCCGACGCGGCCTTGTAGTAGGCGTACACGCGGTTGTCAGCACCAAGAACGATCACCGGATTGGTGCGATTGACCGTTGCAGTGGTGCCACCGAAACTGGCGGTAGTGGAAGTAGCCACCAACACGCCGTCCACACCGAATGTCATGGCACCAGTGCTGCCATCAACATGCTGCACGCGGCAGTTGAGCGGGTTGGTCGTGTACCAAGGAAGGTAACCGCCGCCCACGCCATCGGAGATGAAGTCTGGGAAGTTGCCGGTCTGGATATTGAACTGGCTCGCCACTGCAAATCCCGCTACGGTGCCCCACGCAATGGTGCCGTCAGCGCTGATCTTGCGAACGCGCAGGATCTTGTTGCTGAAGTTGGTGGTGTAGCGCCCGGTCGAGAGCAGTACGGCACCGTCCGTAGATGGCTGCATGCCGGCAGTCATCTGCTTTGCACCGACCTCGCTGACGTAGATGGTGGAGACCACCGCACCGGTCGTTGGATTCACTCGGGTGACCGAGCTATCGAAACCCACTCCGTGAGCGGCCCACACAAATCCATCGGAAGCCACCACGCATCGGCCGTTGCCGAGGTTGGCGTAGTTGGTGTCAGTGCCGGTGTAGACCGGGGTCGACCAACGGATTGCGCCGCTTGAATCCACGGAAGACAATCGGAACTGCGCCAAGCCGGACACCGGATCAAGCGAGTTGTAGCAAACGTAGGCGTTGCCGAGCGAATCGCTGGCCATGCCGTAGTCGGTGGTGGAGGAGATGGTGCGATCCTCAACACGGGTGGACCACAGCAACGTTCCAGTTGAACTCAAGCGCGAAACATAGACGTCGTATCCAGTGTCTGAGAAATATGAGAGATACTGGTCGCCGTTTGGGGCGGTTGCCAGCTTGGTCTGCACGTCATCGTTCGCCGTGGTAACGAGCGCATCCGGAGTTGCAGGATTCGAGGAGTATTGGGCGGACGCGAGAGGCGAGAGAGCCAAGAGGGCCGACGCGAAAACGATAGATGTGGGGCTGGAGCGCATGGTGGATCAATCATGCCTCCGTGAGCAGGCATGAGCAAGCACCGAAGTTCCATTGTTGTAAATATTTTCACTTGGATGTCGGTCAATCTCATGACAGACTGCACAGATGATGGCGATGAAACCGAGGTAAGAGATTCGTGAAATCCGCAGCAAAAATCAACGCAAATGCCAAGCAAGGAAGCCCTGATTCCACGTTCGCTGGCGTTGCTTCAGACCGCCCAGAAGTAGGCATCGCCGCGGGGTTAGCCTCCTCCCTGCAGCGCATGTTTGCAGAGATACCGGACGCGCCGCGGCGGCCGTCGGCGCTCGCCACGCACCTGGGTGTCAGCCGAGTGCTCATCAGTCGGACCCTCGGCGCCATTGCGATCCCTAATCCGTTGGACATGCTGCAGCGCGTGCCGGGACCAGAGACCCTGCGCGGCATCGTTGAGGCAGCGGTGAACAAAGGTGCGCCGCAAATGACGGCGGATGCGGCCATTGATGCCATCGAACAGTTCAGTCGGATCATCCGTGATTCATTCGGAACGCGTGCCGCGCTCAACGCGGCGATCTGCGCCAATCAACCGGACATGCAGCGGCGCTTGGAACTTGATAGCCGCTACCGCGTCTTCAAGGGGATGCGCGAACTGCGCGGCGTGGAGGCTGCCACCTGGCTCTCCACCACGTTTGTGACGCCGAATCATGACAACCCAGCCATGCTATCCGCCACCGTACTGCAGGGATTCATTGCATTGCGACGGCTGCGCAACGATGTTCCAGTCAACTTTGCATTTGACTCCATCGGCGCGGTAGCGAACGCGCACACCAACGCCGTAAATGTCCCTTCCAGCACGCTGTCGCTTGAAGATCTCTATACCAACAAGCCCGCGGTACTTGATGTGGACACCATGGGTGGAAAGATGATGTATCGCCTGCGGCAGTCCGGGCTCGGCAAGCATGCACTCACAGACATGCTCGCCATGGTGCGTGTGCCGGAATGGCGATCGCGATTTGCGCGACCGGAGCGACCGCTGGTGGGGCCGTTCGCGCAGCCCACTGCGCCGGTGAAATTGCTGGTCTTTGATCTGCTGGCGCCGGCGGGTACTTTCACCGAAGAATCTCCCCTGCTCAGCGTCTACGCCCCCAGCATGCGCGGCGCTGCAAATCCCAACGATGCGTGGCGCGACATCGACCGCGCCTCGGTTCCGGAGACGGTGGAGATATACAAAGCGGGCGAACAGTCGTTCGAAATGCCTGAAATACCCAATTATCGCCAAATGCTTACGCGCGTCGCCCGGGAGATGGGGCAAGATTTGGACGCACTACAACTGTATCGAGTGCGGATGGCATACCCGGTCTTTGGGTTCCAATTCGTCATTTCGCTCCATCTTCCGGCGAGCCCCGCGCCGATAGAGTGAGCGTTGCGAACCCGCTGACGAATCGATGCTACGACTGAACGAACTGGCCCTTCCGCTTGAGCACCCTGCCGACGCACTGCGTCCAGCGATTCTGGCGCGCCTTGGTATCCCGTCAGCAGATCTGCTGCGATTTGAAATTTACAAACGCGGCATTGACGCGCGCAAGCCGTACGCCATTCTGTTTGTCTTCACGGTGGATGTGGAAGTGCGCGATGAAGACGCCGTGCTAGCGCGTGCCAAGCGCAACGCAAAGCTGGGCATCACGCCGGATACGGATTACAAGTTTGTTGCGCGCGCCACAGCAACTTCTGCACAGTCGCCTCGACCGATCGTGATTGGCATGGGGCCAACAGGACTGTTCGCTGGATTGATTCTGGCGCAGTCTGGCTTTCGCCCGTTGATCTTAGAACGAGGCAAGGCGGTACGCGAACGTACGAAAGACACGTTCAAGATGTGGCGTCAAGGCATCTTGGATACCGAATCAAACACGCAGTTTGGCGAAGGCGGCGCCGGCACATTCTCCGATGGCAAGTTGTATAGCCAAGTGAAGGATCCAAAGCACTACGGGCGCAAGGTGCTGCGGGAGTTTGTTACGTCAGGCGCGCCGGAGGAAATCCTCTTTGTCAGCAGGCCGCACATCGGCACATTTCGGCTCGTGGCAATGGTGGAGCGGATGCGCGCCAAGATCATTGAATTGGGCGGTGAAATTCGCTTTGAAAGCCGTGTAGACGACATTGAATTCGAACACATTGCAGCCGCCAATGGTGGTGCTCGATCACAGCGCGTATGCGGCGTGGTACTCGCTAATGGCGAGCGCATCGCAACCAATCATCTGGTGTTGTCTATTGGACACAGCGCGCGCGATACATTTGCGATGCTGCATCGCCACCACGTGCACATTGAGGCCAAGCCGTTCTCCATCGGATTCCGAATTGAACATCCACAGTCACTCATCAATAAGTGCAGGTATGGGAGCAATGCTGACAACCCACTCTTGGGCGCTGCTGATTACAAGATGGTGCATCATGCGCGCAATGGTCGATCCGTCTACACATTCTGCATGTGTCCGGGCGGTACGGTGGTTGCGGCAACATCAGAAGAAGGTCGCGTGGTCACTAACGGTATGAGCCAGTATTCGCGCAGCGAGCGCAATGCAAACGCTGGCATCGTGGTGGGCATCACTCCGGAAGAGGACTACCCGGGCGATCCGCTTGCCGGCCTTGCATTCCAGCGCTTCTGGGAATCACGCGCGTATGAACTTGGTGGACGCAACTATGAAGCGCCCGGTCAACTCGTTGGTGACTTCTTGGCAAAGCGCCCATCCACTGCACTGGGCACAGTGACTCCTTCATATACGCCCGGCGTACATCTCTGCGACCTTGCCACGGCACTGCCTGACTATGCGATCGCTGCTATTCGCGAGGCGATTCCTGCATTTGCCAAGCAAATCAAGGGCTTTGATCTGCACGACGCGGTACTCACCGCGGTGGAGTCGCGCACCTCATCGCCCATTCGGATCACGCGCGATGCGGATGACTTTCAGAGCCTCAACACGCTGGGATTATTTCCAGCAGGTGAAGGCGCCGGCTACGCGGGAGGAATTCTTTCCGCTGGCATCGATGGAATCAAAGTGGCTGAGGCCGTGGCGCTCAGTATGACCACCGCTTCGTGACAGTCGCATGACAACTTCGCGCCGGATACAGTTGGACGCATATGAACCGCTCCACATGCACTCTCGCCGTGTTTGCGTTGTTGCCGATCCTTGCGCTTGCTGGCTGCAAGACTCCGGAGTGGGTGGTACCTACTGAGACAGAACGCACCGCGCTGGAGACTTCCATCAAAGCGGAACTGTCCGCGTTGGAGTCGGTGCAACTCACTGAAGAGTCCATCTATCCAGTACTTGATAGCTTCCTAGCCAAGCACGCCGACGCGTACGGCACCACCTTTGCGCTTGACCCTGCCTATGCAGGGAAACAACTGGCCCCGTACGCATACCGCCGCAAGGGAACCATTGCGCATCGGACACTGGCGGTTGACGGCTACGACTATCCCATGCTGGCGTGGTTCGCCCTGCCACGAAAGTCTGGCAAAGCCATGTGGTCCGAGCCGTACTTTGATGCTGGGGGCGGCGATGTAGAGATGATGACTTTCTCGGTGCCGGTGAACAAGGATGGACGTTTCATGGGGATCCTGACGGCGGACTTTGAGCTGAAGGAAAAAGTCGCTGCACCAGTCAACGCCAGCGACGTCCCCGGCGCGCCGATCGCCACGGCGGATGCGGCCGGTTCCTGGACGCTGGTTGATGACGAGAATGTGACATTCGATGTTGTCTTGACGCCCGACGGCGGCGCGGTGAGCAACTGGTCGAAAGGTCCGCACGGAGCGCGCGGCGAATGGACGCATCGTCATTGATTACGTTGATGGTTGGCGCGATGTGATCTTGCGTAAGCCCACCGGTGAACTGGCGAAGCGTTCGTGGGGACCTGGCGTTGCGCGAGATGGGGCACCCAGCAACTTTGGGCAGGCGGTGCGCACACCAGCGAGTTACGCCTCGTGGATCGGGGTGTACGAACTGCCGGTAGCGCAGTCGACCACTGGCGAGAAGTTTGCCATTGCCATTCAATCGAGCCATGTGGCATGGAAGTCCATCGACGAAGTGAAGGTGGGATGCTGGTGGATTGCTGATGGCTTTCTGCGGATTCGTTGGGCCAACGGATGGTGCGACGAACTGCATACCCTGGGCGCTGATTACGAAGTGCGCTCGTGGAAGCCGGGTACCCCCGCTGATGCCAATGGAAGCCCAGTCGGAGCGCCAACCAACACGGGTCGCGCAAGTCGCGCAAAGTGACCACCACGCGCAGTGACGTGTACGCATTGCTGTATTCTTGCTCCGCGCCATGCTGATCTCCCACAAGTATCGATTTATATTTTTGCGCACGGAGAAAACCGGCAGCACATCGGTGCTGCATGCCTTGCGCGAACTATGCGGCATCAGCGTGGCGGAACTGGCAGCGGGCGCACCAGAGCGTGACGATGTTGTGCGCGGCCACCGCGGCACCTTGCGCCGCTGCTTTCCGAACGTCTTTGGATTGTGGTTCCATGCCAATGCTCGCCAAGTTCGATCCGTACTCGGCGAGGAGAAGTTCCGCGACTACTTCAAGTTCTCCATTGAGCGCAACCCGTGGGACCGACAGATCTCGCTGTACTCGCACCGGCACAAGAAGCGCGGCGTGCAAGACCTCAGCAATTTCGACCGCGACATGTGCTCCCCGCTGTGGCGCGCCATGCATCACTCGCGCTTAGATAACTGGGGCATTTACTCCATTGATGGCAAGCCGTGCTTTGACTACATGATCAAATACGAGGCGCTTTCCGAGGGATTTGAAGAAGTGCTCAAACGAATCGGTGCCCAAGGCAAGGTGCAGTTGGCGCACCGCAACTCCAGCGATCGCAAGGATGGAGGGGATTACCGCGCCCTGTATTCACCGCGGAGCCAAGCGCTGGTTGCGCAGTGGCATGCCCGCGAGATTGAAGCGTTTGGATACGCATTTTGACGGTCGTAGCGCGTGAAACAGCACCATTGAACTTGAGGACACCAACACCATGACCGACGAAACCGATGAATGGGCCGTGATTGTCAAAGACAGCAACGGAACCCTGCTCATTGAGGGCGACGCGGTTGTGCTGATCAAGGACCTCAAGGTGAAGGGCGCGAACACGACGATCAAGCGCGGCGCTACCTACAAGAACATTCGCCTGACATCCAACGCCGAAGAAGTCGAAGTGCGCGATGGCAAGGGCACGTTTGTTCTCAAGACGTGCTTCCTCAAGAAGGCGTAATGGAGTTGCCGAGCGCCAAGGAAGTCGGCGCGGCTGCAAACGCCACCCTGCCGCGCATGGGGGTGCGCGGTATCACCGTGGAGTATCCCGGCGTACGCGCCCTTGACAACGTCACCGTGGACTTCACGGCTGGCGAAATCCACGCCATTGTTGGCGAAAACGGCGCTGGTAAGAGCACGCTGATGAAAGTGCTCTCCGGAGCGCTCACGCCGAATGCCGGGGAACTACTCCGCAACGGTGAGCCAAGCACACTGCGCGGCCCACGTGCCGCGATTCGCGCGGGCATCTCCATGGTGCATCAAGAACTCAATCTCGTTGCAACACTGAGTGTTGCTGAGAATGTGTTGCTGGGACGCGAACCGACATTTCTTGCGGGAATTGCGGTGGATCGCTCGCAACAACGCGAGCGCGCTCGGGCACTGCTGGACATGCTCGGCGCAAAGATGGACCTTGACCGCGCAGTGAGTGAACTATCAATTGCTGACTGCCAGTATGTGGAAATTGCCAAGTGCCTCGCGAGTGAAGCGCAAGTGTTGATTCTTGATGAGCCAACTGCAGTCCTTGGCGAACATGAGGCCCGAAAACTCCTACAACTGTTGCGTCGCCTGCGTGACGAGGGACGTGCAGTGCTCTTCATCTCTCATCATCTTGATGAAGTGGTGGAGGTAGCGGATCGCGTGAGCGTCCTCCGCGATGGGCGACTGGTGGCACGATTCCAGCGCAATACTCTAGGCATGTTGCAATCGGAAGATGGCATGATTGCCACTGAAGATACCCTGGCACAGGCGATGGTGGGCCGCGAACTTGGGTCGATCTATCCACCCAAGGGAAGCGCCAAGTCGGGCGCAACGGCAGCCATTGAACTGATCGAGTTTGGTGCAGCAGATCGATCGCGTGACATTTCAGTGACTGTGTTCCCTGGCGAAATTGTCGGTATCGCTGGCTTGGTGGGCAGCGGGCGTACTGAAACTGCCGAAGCGATCGTTGGCCTGCGCCGACCGGTCGGAAAGATTCGCGTCGCTGGTGCTGAGCGCACATTTAAACACCCACGCGCTGCCATGCGCCACGGCGTGACCTACGTCAGTGAAGATCGCAAGGGTCGCGGGCTCCATATTTCGCTCTCCAGTGTTGCCAACATGACGCTTCCATCGCTGGATGCGTTTTCACAATTCGGCGGCGCACGGATTGACGCGGTCGCGGAGCATTCAGTGGTTATGCGGTGGATCAATGAACTGGCTATCCGCTGCGCGCGTCCAGGTCTGCCGATCTCATCGCTTTCTGGTGGAAACCAACAGAAATTTGCGCTCGCACGCTGGTTGGAAACTCGCCCCAATGTACTGATCATTGATGAGCCAACCCGTGGCGTGGACATCGGTGCCAAAGCTGAGATCTACCGAATCATTGCAGCGCTCGCACAGGAGGGACTGGCGTGCATCGTCATCAGTTCCGAACTACCAGAACTGATTGGACTGGCGCATCGCGTACTGGTGATGCGTCAGGGAAGTGTGGCGGGCGAGGTCACGCGCGAGCAACTGGCAGAGCCAGGCTGTGAGGAGCGCATCGTTCGAATTGCTTCCGGATTGCGCGCGGAAAGACAGGAAACTCATGAGTAAATCACACACTGGAATGGCCGTGCGCATGCAGCGCTTTCTTGAACATTGGGGAGTGCTGGTGGCGTTTGTGCTGCTCTTTACAGTCAGCGCATTCAAACAGGGCGGGGACTTCCTCAGCATTGAGAACTTTCGCAACCTGCTCAATCAGAATGCCGCCGTTGGCATCCTTGCTGTTGGCATGACGCTGGTCATTATTTCTGCAGGGATTGATCTATCGGTGGGCAGCATGGTGGTGCTGGCTGCTGCTGTTGGAACCACCGCCATGAACGCGCTTATCGAAGCAGGTTGGAGCGAACCAAGTGCAGTGGTTTCCGGCGCATTGATCACGATCCTTGCCGGAACTGCCGCAGGCGCATTGAACGGTGCGCTGATTGTCTTTGGCCGGATCGCGCCGTTCATCGCCACGCTTGGTGGACTTGCGGCATTCCGTTCCATTGCCTTGGCAATCGCGGAGGCTGGGGAAATTCGATCACAGAGTCCAACTATGTTCAGTGCACTTGGACGCGGTGGCATTCCGATCCCATTTGCAGAGAACAGCGCAGGAAAGGCGCTGACGCTTTCGTGGAGCACGGTGATCTTCTTTGTGGTGGCAATTGCCGCGCAATGGTTCCTTTCACGCGCTCGCTTTGGGCGGCAACTCGTTGCAGTGGGTGCGAACGAAACCGCGGCGCGGTATGCAGGCGTGCCAGTGGCATGGATCCGCTTTCGGGTCTACGCATTGATGGGAGCACTTGCCGGCGTTGCTGGATTGGTGCAGAGTTCGCGCATGAATTCCGTATCGACGGCGCAGTTGGGCCTTGGTAGCGAACTGGATGCCATTGCCGCTGTAGTAATCGGCGGCACCAGCCTGCGCGGCGGCTTTGGGCGCATTTGGGGCACCGTTGCGGGTGTACTGATCCTGGGCATGATCACCAACATCCTGACCATTTCCGGCGTGAGCCCCTATTGGCAAGGTGCAGTCAAGGGCGCAGTGATCGTGCTTGCAGTGTTAGTGCAACGTGGCTCGCGTGCATAAGCGGAAGACGGTACCTTTGCGCGCACGATGAACACCTCAAGCATTCTGAAACTATCTGGCGCAGTTCTCCTGTCCGCATCAGCACTGTTTGCCATTGCAGCCACTGAGCCAATCGTTGCGCAATCCGCCACGAAAGCCGCACCCGCCGCTGCAACGGTGGCTGCAACAGTGAAGATCGGCGTATCCATTCCTGCCGCCGATCACGGCTGGACCGCTGGCGTCGTGTGGTGGGCCAAGGAATGCGCCAAACTGCACCCGGAAATTGAGTGGACCATCGCCACCGCAGAAACTCCTGAGAAGCAAGTCTCTGACATTGAAACACTGATGGCCAAGAAGGTGGATGCGCTGGTGATCTTGGCAACCGAGTCTGCGCCGATCACCCCCGTGGCCGAAGAAGCACACAACCGCGGCATTCTGGTGGTGAACGTTGATCGCGGCTTCTTGAAGCCTGTTGCCGACATCTTCATCGAAGGCGACAACAAGGCGTTTGGCCGAAAGAGTGCGGAGTTCATGGTGAGCAAGCTTGGTGGCAAAGGCATGGCCACGTGCAACATCATCGTGCTCGAGGGAATCCCATGCACCGTGAACACCGACCGCGTCAGTGCGGCACTGGAAGTCTTCAAGGCTGAGCCGGGCATCAAGATTGTTGGCCAACAGGCTGCTAACTGGAATCGTCAGAAAGCACTTGAAGTCACCGAGACCCTGCTGCAAAAGGCCGGGGAAGTGAACGCCATCTGGGCCTCGGATGATGACATGGCACTTGGCGCGGAGCAGGCGCTCATCGAGAAGGGCGTGGAAGGCGTGTGGATCCTGGGTGGTGCTGGCATGAAGGACATCATCAAGCGCGTCATGAACAAGGACCCAATGTTCCCGGGCAATATCACCTATCCGCCTTCGATGATCGCTACGGGAATGGAACTGGCCGCCGGAGTGTTGATTGGCGGCAAGCGCGAAGAGAAGATGCGCTACATGCCCCAGCACTTGATGATTGACGTTGACTTGGTGACCTCGGAGAATGCGGCGAAGTACTACTTCCCGACCAGCGTTTACTGAGCATTACTCCAATCGCTTGGGCGGCAAAACGCCCGATACAGGTAATCTAAGAACCGCAGACGCGCGGCCGGATGTCTCCGGCCGCGTGTCGCATATAACCATGAATCAGCACCTCCCTACCAATCGCGCTGAAACCGCATTCGAGGACTTCAAGCTTCCGCTCTTGCGCGACGCCGCGATGGTTGAAGCCAACCGGTGCCTCTTCTGCAGCGACGCGCCGTGCATCAAGGCTTGCCCAACGCACATCGACATTCCGCAGTTCATCCGCAAGATTTCCACGGACAATGTGCACGGTTCTGCCAAGACCATCTTTGAGTCAAACATCCTGGGCATGAGTTGCGCACGAGTCTGCCCAGTAGAGGTTTTGTGCGTTGGCGCTTGTGTCTACAACGATCTCGAGCAACCTCCGATCGCCATCGGCAAGTTGCAGCGCTACGCCACTGACATTGCATTTGCTGAAGGGTGGCAGTTCTTCGAAGCGGGCAAGGACACCGGCAAGCGCGTGGCATTGGTAGGCGCTGGTCCAGCAAGCCTGGCCGCTGCGCACGAACTGCGCCGCCTCGGTCACGCCTGCACCATCTTTGAGCGCAAGAACACAATTGGTGGCCTCAACGCGAGCGGCGTTGCGCCGTACAAGATGAAGGCTGAGCGCGCGTTGCTCGAAGCCGACTGGGTACTCGCGATTGGCGGCATTGAAGTACGCACCGGCGTCACTATCGGAGAACAGGTTTCGCTTGCCTCACTTGAGCAAGATTTCGATGCCGTGTTTGTTGGTGCCGGACTTGGCGCTGACAGTTCGTTGGGTATTCCTGGCGAGGACCTGGCGGGTGTGCATGGTGCGGTGACGTGGATTGAGGCTATGAAACTTGGGACTATCGATCTTTCCAAGGTTCGCCACGCCGTGGTCATTGGTGGCGGAAACACTGCAGTTGATGCATCACGTGAGCTGCGTGGCCTGGGGGTTCCGTCAGTCACCATGGTGTATCGAGGCGTGAAAGACAACATGAGTGGATACGCCCATGAATGGTCTGCTGCATTCAGTAAGGGCGCCACCGCGGAGTGGCAAGCCGTAGTAACAGCATGCACCGGCGCCGGTCATGTACAGCACGTTCAGTGCGTGCGCGTGGATGCCAACAAGAGACCAGTAGCTGGAACAGAGTTCACGCTTCAAGCCGACTTGGTTCTCATGGCGATCGGACAAGCAAAGCTGGGGGACATGCTTGCAGTCATGTCCGACATCCGTGTGGACCGCGGTCGAATCATGGTGGATGAACACGGCTTCACCGGTCGCCCGGGTTGGTACGCCGGTGGAGACTGCACCAACGCTGGCAAGGAAGTGGTGAATGCAGTCGCTGAAGGAAAGGTTGCAGCACATGCCATCGATGCAGCCATCATGGGACACATGAAAGCCACGGGGAACGCAACAAGCAAGATCGCTCGCACTGGAGGTTCGTCACATGCCTGATCTAAGCACAAATACCGGCGGCATCCAATCGCCAAATCCATTCTGGCTTGCAAGCGCACCGCCAGCGAACAGTGGTCGACAGATTCAACGCGCGTTCGAAGCGGGTTGGGGCGGCGCGGTGTGGAAGACCCTCGGCGTACCGATTCAGAACGTCTCCAGCCGCTTCGCTGGATACACCATCCGCGGCGTGCAGGCGGCGGGCTTCAGTAACATTGAACTGATTACCGATCGGCCCCTGGAAATAAACTTACGGGAAATTACTGAGACCAAGAAGCTCTTCCCAAAGAACCCGATCATTGTGTCCCTCATGGTGGAAACCGAGGTGGAATGGCGGGAAATCATCAAGAAATCCATTGATGCGGGTGCGGACGGCCTGGAACTGAACTTCGGTTGCCCACACGGAATGTGCGAGCGCGGCATGGGTAGCGCGGTGGGCCAGGAGCCTGCCATCAATGAGCGCATTACTGGTTGGGCCGTCAAGTACAGCACCGTGCCAGTCCTGGTCAAGCTGACTCCGAACGTTGGCAACATCGTGCCGCATGGTCTGGCAGCTCGACGCGGCGGCGCGCACGGCGTGTCGCTGATCAACACCATTAAGAGCATCGTTGGCGTCGATATCGATCGATTCATCCCACTGCCGCTGGTGGGCAATATGAGCACAAACGGTGGCTACTGCGGCGCAGCCGTCAAGCCCATCGCTTTACACATGGTGGCTGCCCTTGCCCGCGAGAAGCAGTTTGGACTGCCGATCAGCGGCATTGGCGGAATCAGTAACTGGCGTGATGCGGTTGAATTCATCTTGCTTGGGTCCAGCACCGTGCAGGTTGCCACTGAAGTGATGTTGCGTGGCTACAACATCGTGGAAGACATGACGGACGGACTGCAGGAGTACATGCGCACGCATGGTTTCGATCGCATTGATCAAATGGTTGGCAAAGCCATTCCCGCGTACACGGACTGGGGCCACCTGGATATGAACTATGAGACGGTGGCAAAGATCGACGCCGACAAGTGCATCGGCTGCCAACTCTGCGTCGCCGCATGTCACGACGGGGCGCACCAGTGCATCCATCCGCAACAGGACACGCGCGTGCCCCACGTTGACGAGGCGGAATGCGTTGGCTGCAATCTCTGCCAAATCGTCTGCCCGGTGCCAGATTGCATCACTATGACGCCAGTGGATAACGGGCACTCCCCTGCAAGTTGGAACGAATTTGCCAATGAAGGCAAGCCTCTTCGGCCGAAAAAGGGTGCTCACTGAGCACCAGAGATACGGGACACCACATGACTACCAAGAGCAAGATCGTCCGCTGCGGCCTCATCCAATGCAGCAACCCGCTGAACGACGAGAAGCGCCCCGTCAAGGAAATCCAGAAGGCGATGGTGGACAAACACCTTGCCATGATCGAAGACGCTGGCAAGAAGGGCGTGCAGATTCTGTGCCTGCAAGAGATCTTCAACGGACCATACTTCTGCCCCAGCCAAGACCCGCGCTGGTACGAGGCTGCCGAAGAAGTCCCCGGCCCCACCACCGACCTGATTGCCAACGCTGCTAAGAAGCATTCCATGGTGGTGATCGTTCCGGTGTATGAGCGCGAGATGAGCGGCGTTTTCTACAACACCGCTGCCGTCTATGACGCTGATGGCACGTACCTTGGCAAGTACCGCAAGCAACACATTCCGCAAGTCAACCCCGGCTTCTTTGAGAAGTTCTTCTTCAAGCCAGGGAACGGCGGCTATCCCGTCTTCAAGACGCGCTACGCCACCATCGGCGTGTACATCTGTTACGACCGTCACTTCCCGGAGGGCGCGCGATGCTTGGGCCTGAACGGCGCGGAGATCGTCTTCAACCCGTCAGCCACCGTGGCAGGACTCTCGCAATACCTCTGGAAAATTGAGCAGCCCGCGCATGCGGTGGCGAACGGCTACTACATGGGCTGCATCAATCGCGTGGGCACGGAAGCGCCGTGGAACATTGGCAAGTTCTACGGAACGAGCTACTTTGTAAATCCTCGCGGCGAAACGGTCGCGCAAGCCAGCGAGGACAACGACGAACTGCTCGTGGCAGACCTGGACCTTGGCGTGATTGATCAAGTGCGCAGCGTCTGGCAGTTCTATCGCGACCGACGCCCCGAGGCGTATCCAGAAATCACTCGTCAATGAGGTCTTTATGAGCGACACCACTTTGATTCGTGGCGGAACGGTTGTTACTGCTGACCGGCAATGGCGCGCCGATGTTCTAATTGCTGGCCAGAAGGTGGCCGCGGTTGCCGAGAGTCTGCAGGCTCCGGTTGGCGCGCGCGTGATTGAAGCGGACGGCGCGTTTGTTATGCCAGGGGGTATCGACCCACACACGCATATGGAATTGCCGTTCATGGGAACGGTTTCCAAAGATGATTTCTTCACAGGTACCGCTGCGGCAGCAGCCGGCGGAACCACCATGATCATTGACTTTGTGATTCCCGGTCCGGAGCAAAGCCTCTTGGAAGCGCTGGACATTTGGAATGGACGCGCCGCGAAAGCAGCTGCCGATTATTCATTCCACATGGCGATCACTGGATGGAGTGATCGCACGTACGCAGAAATGGCGGAGGTCACACGCCGCGGCATCAATAGCTTCAAGCACTTCATGGCATACAAGGGCGCCATCATGGTGGATGACTCGGTGCTGGTAAAGAGTTTCATCCGCGTGCGCGACCTCGGTGGAATCTGCCTGGTTCATGCTGAAAATGGCGAGTTAGTAGTGCACTTACAAAACGACATATTTGCGCGCGGCATCACGGGTCCAGAAGGGCATCCACTTTCGCGGCCAGCCGAAGTTGAAGGCGAAGCGAGCAACCGCGCCCTACGGATTGCTGAAGTCATTGGTGTTCCGCTGTACGTGGTGCACACCAGTTGCAGTGATGCACTCGACCCGATCGCGCGCGCGCGCGGTGAAGGTCAATGCGCCTTTGGCGAAGCGCTCATTCAGCACTTGATCATCAGTGAAGAGGTCTATCGAAACGAAGACTGGGATCAAGCCGCGCACCACGTCATGAGTCCGCCGTTTCGGTCGCGCGAACACCAAGCCGCACTGTGGCATGGCATCCAGTCCGGTGCCATTCAAGTCATCGGCACTGACCACTGCGTCTTTGACACTGCACAGAAGCGGGCAGGACGTGGCGATTTCCGAAAGATCCCCAACGGCACCGGTGGCATCGAAGACCGCATGAGCGTTCTATGGCACCACGGCGTGGGCAGCGGGCGCATCACCCCAAGTGAGTTTGTTGCTCTGACCAGTAGTAACGCTGCGCGCATTTATAACTGCTACCCACGCAAGGGCACCATCGCCGTTGGTAGCGACGCCGACATTGTGGTGTGGGATCCAACGGCAACGCGCACTATTTCCGCGCGCACGCACCACCAGAACGGTGACTTCAACGTCTTTGAAGGAATGACGGTCACTGGTAATGCCGCGGTCACCCTTTCCCGCGGTGCGGTTCTGTGGCAAGACGGGAAACTCCACGCAACATCAGGTTGGGGCAAGTATGTACCTCGCCCTGCCTTCGCTGATTTCACACAGTCACTCGCGGTGCGCAACAAGCTTGCACAGCCAACCGCCGTCAAGCGGGCCTGAGATATCAATCATGACAGCAACACCATTCGCTCCAGCAATCCAGCCGTTCTCCGCCAGCAGTGACGATTTCGTCACCTACACCACCGCACGGCATTGGATCGGCGGCCAGTGGCGCGACCCGATCTCCAGCACCACCGTGCACGATGTGATCAACCCGCGCTTTGGCAAAGTCATTGCACAAGTAAAAATGGGCGCAGCGGATGATGTTGCTGCCGCCGTGCAAGCAGGAGCGGCAGCGGCGCGCGACTGGGGACAGTGGCCCATCCGTGATCGCGCGCATGTCTTGTACCGCCTGCGTGAATTGATGCTGAAGAATCTGGACGAACTCGCCTGGCTTCTCTCGCACGAGAACGGCAAAGTGTTTGGCGAAGCGAAGGCGGAAGTAGAAAAAGGTATCGAATGCGTGGAGTACGGCTGCTCGCTACCGAACCTTGCCGCAGGCAACCAACTTGAAGTGAGCCGTGGCGTCGCATGTGAACTTGCCTATGTTCCGCTCGGCGTGGTCGCTGGCGTTACCCCATTCAACTTCCCGATGATGGTTCCACTGTGGATGCTGCCGCAAGCATTGGTCGGCGGTAATTCTTTCGTCCTCAAGCCGAGCGAGCGCGTGCCGCTCTCGACGCTTCGACTGGCGGAACTGCTCGCACAGGCGGGGCTTCCCGCTGGTGTCTTCAACATGGTGCAAGGCGGGCGTGAAGTAGTGGAAGCGCTCTGTGATCACCCAGACATCAAGGCGCTGGGGTTCGTTGGTAGCACCAAGGTTGCCAAGGCGGTGTACGGACGCGCCAGCACCAACGGCATGCGCGCACTCTGCCTCGGCGGCGCCAAGAATCACCTGATTGTGGTGCCCGACGCAGACTTGCAGGTCACTGCAGAAAATATCGTCGCTTCCTTCACGGGATGCGCTGGCCAGCGCTGCATGGCCGCCAGTGTGCTGCTTGCGGTCGGTGATGTGGACCACATCCTTGCGGCAGTGCGTGATCGCGCTGCCAAGATCACCGTCGGTAAAGATCTTGGACCCGTTACGACCGAAGCCGCACGTGATCGCATAAACCGATACATCGACCAAGCTGAGAAGGCTGGCGCCAAGGTCACCTTGGACGGGCGAAAGTCTGGCGCGGGTGCGAATAATGCCGGTGGCTATTGGGTTGGTCCAACGATCATCGAAGGAGTCACTCCGGAAATGGCCGCCGCGCGCGAGGAGATCTTTGGCCCAGTGCTCAGCGTGATCCGCGTGCCTAACCTAGATAAGGCGATCGAGATTGAAAATGCTAATCCATACGGTAATGCCAGCAGTATCTACACCTCCAGCGGCGACTTGGCGCGACGCGTGATCGACCGCGTCGAGGCTGGCATGTGCGGCGTGAACATCGGCGTACCCGTGCCGCGCGAGCCGTTTGGTTTCGGCGGCTGGAACGACTCCTGCTTTGGCCACGGCAATATCACCGGCTGGGATGGCTACCGCTTCTGGACGCGGCAACGAAAGCTCACCAGCAAGTGGGCACTGCAACGCGATCACAATTGGATGAGCTGAGAGAGCCGCAAGCACCATGAACACCACTAAGCACACCGACGCAACTCATGCTCCCCACGCAGCCGCTGGGCACATGAGTTCGCGCGAGATGATCGACACCTGCAAGAAGTACAGCCTGTTCTCCTGGAGCGCGACTGGCAAAGTTGATCCACTGCCGATCGCGCGCGCCGAGGGCATCTATCTGTACGGGCCCGAAGGGCAACGATGGATCGACTTCAATAGCCAGCTGATGAGCGTGAACATCGGGCACAGCCATCCCAAGGTGATCAAAGCGATTCAAGATCAAGCTGCAACGCTGGCGTATGCCTACCCCGGTATGGCAACCGAGATCCGCGCGAAACTTTCGATGCGCTTGGCAGAATTGGTTCCCGGTGATCTCAACACATTCTTCTACACCCTCGGTGGTGCGGAAGCGAACGAAAACGCTATCAAAGCAGTGCGCATGTTCACGGGGCGCAACAAGATCCTGGTGCGCTATCGCAGTTACCACGGTGCGACCAATGGCGCCATCAGCCTCACCGGCGACCCGCGGCGCTGGCCGACGGAGCCCGGCATGCCCGGTGTGGTGCGCGTCATGGACCCGAAGCCCTATGAATTCAGCTTCGGAACCACCGACGAAGAAATCGTCACCAACAACCTGAAGTATCTGGAGGAAGTGATCCAATACGAGGGCCCGAAGAATATTGCGGCGATGTTCATTGAGACCGTGACCGGCACCAACGGCATCTTGCCGCCGCCGAAGGGTTATCTCAAGGGACTCAAGACGCTCTTGGAGAAGTACGGCATCCTGCTTGTCTGCGACGAAGTCATGTGCGGCTGGGGACGCACCGGCAAACTATTCGCGTTTGAGCACGGCGATATTGTCCCTGACATCTGCACGATGGCGAAGGGAATCACGAGTAGCTATCTACCGCTCGGCGTCATGGCGGTGAGCGACCGCATCGCCGCGCATTTCCAAGAGAACGTGTTCTGGGGCGGTCTCACCTACAACGCACATCCACTGTGCCTAGCGTGCGCACTTGCTGCGATCAATGTGATTGTTGAAGAAGGCATGGTTGAACACTCGGCACATATGGGTACGGTGATGCGCGGCCACATGGAGCGCCTTGCCAAGAAGCACCGCTGCATCAAGGAGCATCGCAACATCGGACTCTTTGGCACCATTGAACTGCAGAAGAATGCAGCAGGTGAACGGTTGGTCCCGTACGCCGGCAGTCACCCGGTGATGGGCAAACTTGGAACCTTCTACCGCGACAACGGACTCTTTACCGTGTTGCAGTGGAACTTAGTGATGTGCAATCCGCCGCTGTGTATCACTGAACAGCAGATGGCCGAATCGTTTGACATCATCGATCGCGGACTTGACCTCGTCGACGCGGTGTTCGAAGGATGATTGACGGATCGTTCGTCATTGCGGGTGCGGTTACTGGGTGCGTCGTCGGGCTCACTGGTGTCGGCGGCGGCGCGCTGATGACGCCCATTCTTATCCTGTTTTTTGGCATTTCGCCAGCAACTGCGGTGGCGACGGACCTGTGGTTTGCGCCGCTCACAAAATTAGCTGCAGTCGCAATCCATCAACGCGGCGGCAATGTCGATTGGCAAGTGGTGCGCCGACTGTGGATGGGCAGCATTCCAGTCGCGATCGCTGTTGTTGCGCTGATGGCGGTCGGTATGCGGCTGGAACGGATCGAGTGGCTCACCAAGGCGATCGGGGTAGTGGTAGCAGTGACCGCCGTCGGCCTGATGTTGGCGCCGTGGCTGCAGGCGATCGCTCGCAATCGTCGCGTCGCAGCACCTGCGCGCTTCAAGGAGCGGCAAGGTGGGCTCACGGTATTCTCGGGCAGCCTGCTTGGATTGCTGGTGGCGCTGACCTCAGTGGGCGCGGGTGCGCTGGGAACCGTAATGCTGGTGGCCATCTATCCACTGCGAATGACACCGCACCGATTGGTTGCCACGGACATTGCGCACGCCATTCCACTGGCGATGGTTGCAGGCACCGGCTACTTGTTCGCAGGTTTAGTGAATGGCGCCATGCTTCTCAGCCTGCTGATTGGATCGGTTCCCGCAGTGATCGCGGGCAGCCTCGCCGCGAGTTGGTGCTCGCCGAAATGGTTGCGTATTGCGTTGGCGGTGGTGCTACTCGCCGTGGCCGCCAAGACGCTTACCGCTTAGGACAGCACATGTCTCACGTCATCGCACCGGCACGCCAAATCCAGGGCGGATGCGCATCCCAATCACGTACACCGTGGCGGCAATCGCCACGCCGGTGAACCACGCATAGGGATAGATGTGGGTGAAGATGTCTGGCTCGCCGCCAAGCACATGCACGGAATGCAGGAATCCAGGCACATTCGGCGCAATGCCCGCCAGCAGTGCAACCATTGCCACCCAGTTGGTTCCGGCATATCGACCCGTAGTGCGATAGAGATCAGGGACATCAAGTACTTTGCGCCGCAGAATCCAATAGTCCGCAATCATGATGCCCGCGATCGGCCCCAGTAGCGCTGAGTATCCAACCAGCCAGTCAAAGAAGTACGTGTCAGCACTTGCCAGCAACTTCCACGGCATAATAAGAATGCCAACCACACCAGTGATCACCCCGCCCATCTTGAATGAGATATGCCGGGGTGCCAAGTTGGCAATGTCATTGGCAGGACTGATGACATTTGCAGCAATGTTGGTACTGATGGTTGCCACGGCCACGCCAAACAGGCTCAGCACCGCCACCACAATGCGCGTTCCCTCGCTCGCCAAGAGCGGCGCGTCAAGACCGGCGGGCGCCTTGGAACTGGTGATCTGCGCAAGCACCACTACCGGATCCCACAGCGTCTTCGGATCGCTGCCTTTCAGAATGGTTTCTGCCGCGCTGGTGATGATCACCGCCATCATGCTGAAGGCGATCATGGTGGTGGGAAGTCCAAGCACCTGACCGAGCATTTGCTCCCGCTGCCCGCGGCCAAAGCGCGTGAAATCAGGGATATTCAGGCTAAGCGTTGCCCAGAAACCGATCATCCCGGTCAGTGACGGCACAAAGACTTTCCAAAAGTCAGCGTTGGTGGCAAATGATGATGGGCGGTCGAACATCGGTCCCAGGCCGCCGGCGCGGCTCACCATCCAGATGAGAAGCCACACGCCCATCAGCAAGATGAGTGGCGCGGACCAATTCTCAAAGACGCGCACCGCGTTCATACCGACCAGAACAATCAAGATGTTGATCGACCAGAAAATCATGAAGGTGATTGCGGATGGGATTCCCAAACCGAGGATCATGGCGCCGCCGCCAACTTGGTCGAACGCAGGCCAGGCCGCCACTAAAAAGGTGCGCACGGCCTCGCCGCCGATGTACGTCTGAATGCCGAACCAACCGCATGCCACCACCGCGCGCAGGAGCGCGGGCACGTTTGCGCCGACTGTTCCAAAGCTGCTCCGCGCAAGCACCGGGAACGGAATGCCGTACTTCGTTCCCGGATGTGCATTCAGGAGGATCGGAATCAGCACGATCAGATTGCCCAGTCCGATGGTCAACAGTGCTTGCCACCAGTTCATACCCACGGCGATCAGGCCACCAGCCAACAGATACGTCGGAATGCAGTGCGCCATGGCGATCCACAACGCGGCAAAGTTGTATGTGGTCCAGGTGCGACGACCGGTTGGTGTCGGGGCCAGGTCACCATTGAACAATGGGCTGTGCGCGATGTCCGGCGGGAGCTCGGCAAGGGCTTCGCGGGTCAGAAGTGGGTCGTGAATGGTCAGTACCTCCTACTGTCACTCGGCGATGGAGTGGGTTAGCCATGAAACCCCGGAAGGTGAGTCAGAGATTCCCCGGAGCCCGCCGGCAGAGGCGCTTTAGCAGTTTTTATTGATAAAATGAAGATTATTGCCCAGTGGTTCGCCCTTGGCGCGCAATAACCTAGCCCTGATGAATCAGGGCAGGGATCGAAATCCTTTTCGGTTGATTGCGCGGCGCGCCGAGCAAATCCTAATCATCCATTCGATTGATAATCGCATCAGGGTCGCTAAAGTCCGCGAAAGAACAGACATGGCAACACTTTCAGGTGTCGCTATGACTCAATCGAACTACACCCCGGCTGCAAACACAGGTCGTTATTCCAAAGACACATATCCAACACGCACCCCCACCTAAAGTGACCTGATGGCTGAGCAATCATCACCCATCGACATTCGTACCCCGGGCCTCCGCGAGGCCTTGGCGAACGTCAACCACCTGTGCGCATTTGAGATTCTGCGGCGCTTTGGACGTCCGGCCACCATCGCGGAAGTGGCATTGAGTGCGCAGCGGTCGCAGAAGGAAATCCAGTCGGCGATGGATGCCCTCGAGGCCGTCGGGCTCACGTCGATGCTTCGAGCGGGTCGTGGAAGGCGGCTGCCCACATGGGTGGTGACCCGCCAAGCCATTGTTACCACCTATGAAATTGGCGATCCCGCCGACGAAGCGGCGCTCGCATCCATGGCGCCCCTCTTTTGTGAAGAGCGACGCCGGGAGATCCTCCGATTCATCAAGCCTCGCGCAGCCAAGACCGAGAAGGATTTCTATTGGAACAGTCTCCACGCGGGAAACTTCACCAGGGATGATGTTCGTGAGTTGTACGGACTGCTCCAGCAACTGGAAGCATTCTTATACCGATGTAACCAACGGCAGACCATCACCAATCCAGAAGAGCCCCAAGCATGTAACTACCACGTGACAGTTGATGTCGAAAGTTTGCTGCCGGGTGTACTCCCGCTACCAACCTTGCAAATCCTGGGACGCCATCC
>JBBAOD010000012.1:2045-22491 GCA_040401635.1 Phycisphaerales bacterium | reverse complement strand
TCGCCTAACCTCTTTCAGGAGACATATGACGCCGAACCCAAACGCACGCGCAAAGTTGTATCTGAACATCCGGTCACACCTCCGTGACTCGGGCTTGAAGTTTTTTGAACGTGCGCGCGAGCGGCAGTTTCTACTCCTGATGCGCAGCGATGCGCTGACGCTTCATCAGTTGATCACTATCCACAAAGACGGGGTCAAGTTTCGCATTGAGACCAAGCTTCCTCTGGTGGTGCCAGCGCATCGCCGGATTGCGGTGCTTGAGCTTGCCGCGCGCTTGAACTGCATCACGGATCGCGGTCACTTTGATGTGAATGTTGATACCGGTGATATGCAGTACCGCGTCGATTGCGATGCCATGGTGAGTTTGGTGGTACGGCCGGCGCTTCTGAGCGTGCTCGCGCGATCGCTGGATCCAGTTGTGCGCGCATGGCCACTGATTGAAGAGGTGATGTTGCACGACGTCGACCCCAAGACGGTCATGGAGAAATTCCGTAAGAAGTTGCAGGATCGCGCGGGCGAAAATGCACGAAACGCTGCCATTGCGCGACGGCGCGCGGAGCGTGAGCGCGATCGGAACCCCGGCCAGCCCGGGAACGGTTCGCCAATGAATTTCGACATTGATCTGAGCATTCTTGATGGCATTGAGTTGCCGCAGGTACCAGAATTTCTTCCAGGCATGGAGGTGCCGCTCGGGAAGGAATTCCTGCAAGGCATTGAGGATGCCATTGAAGAGGCACTCGACGACGCGGTTGATGAATTGGATATGGAGCCAGAAACGCCAACGCCCAAGGCCAAGGATCAGGGCGCGAAGGGTCGCACTGGTAAGGATGTCGAGGCGAAAGACGCGGGTTCCAAAGACGCTGGCACAAGCGCCGGGACAAACGCGGGCGAAATTGACGCGAAAGATGCCACGGGCGCCGCTGGTGATCTGCCGCCGGGTACTGACCCCAAGCGCAAGAGTCGCAACAGTGATCCGGAACGAAAGACAGTGCGCGAGCGGCGCGTTCCGCGCGCGCAAGGTGAAGTGCCGCCGAGTCCACCGAGTCCACCAACTCCCACGCCGCCGCCGCCGGGATCCCCTGAGGACTAACGGCGGCCGCCGTCTGCGGGCGCCGGACTAGACTTGGCGCGTGGCAACAACTCGAAAGAAAAAACCGAAGGGTGACCATGGACGTGCAGACGCCGTGGAGATGATGTCTCGCGTGAAAGAAGTCATGAGCCGTGCATCGGGTCATGACCAACCAACGCGCCAAGAACTGGCCGTGGAGTTCAAGATCACCCCGCGATCGGTGGCGAATCTGATCAGCTACATGAAGAAGATCGGTATTCAGATCACCGCGCAGCCACGGCCGCGTGATGGCAAGAAGGGGTACGTGGTGAATGCCACTGATTTCCTCAAGCAAGACCTCTCGGTGGCTGAGGCGGTTGCTTCGGTACTGCTGACGCAGTCGGTACTGGGTACTCCTCTCGCCGCTGATACCGATGCCACCGAGGGTGGTGTGCACCGCATCACCGCGAGCCTTGGTAGCGCGGTGCGAAGCAAGCTTGATCGCCTATCCGGGCGATTTGCGGTGCGACTGCTACGCGCCGCAAAGCCTCCGCGCACGGATGCGTTCCGCGTGGTGCTTGATGCCATTCTTGAGAACTTTGTACTGAATGTTGAATACGAATCGCCGTACGGCGTGAAGAAGACTGGTGGCGCGGCGGCGAGCGGTGCCAGCGCGTCAACCAAGGCGCGGCGTGTGGAAACCGTGCAAATTGAGCCATTTGGAGTGTTTTTTGCGCGGCGCAGTTGGTACGTGGTGGCACGAAAGCGGCCCTCGGGCGATATGCGTCTCTACAAGCTCGCTCGATTCAAGCGCGTCTCCATCACGGATCAAACGTTTGTCATGCCGCGCGGTTGGAACCTGGACACCTACCTCAAGCACGCATGGGAAACCATCCACGACGCAAAGTCCACGCCTGTGAAGGTGGTCATTGACCTGACAGCGGCGGTGGCGGGCAACATGATGGAAACGCTCTGGCATCCAAGTCAGCACTTCCAGACGCTCGCTGACGGCACGGTGCGATTTACTGCAACGGTTGCTGGATTCGACGAACTCGTATGGTGGGTGCTGGGGATCGGCAGCAACGCGCGCGTGGTGGAACCAGCTGAGCTTCGTAAGCGCGTGCATGATGAGATCAGAGCGATGCACCGCATGGTGGAAAGCGAATCGTGAGTGCGCGATGGTTGATGAGCCGCTCAATTTCGATTTGACTCCCGAGCCGGAGGAGTCCGCGCCAACACCCGCGGTTGGTACGGATGATGCGCCGGCCGTCAGGACGAGCGATCTGTCAGGGGCCGGAGCGGGCGCGTTGCCAGTCGTCGGGGCGAGCGATCTGCCAACTGTCGGAACGAGTGCGTTGCCGGTCGTCGGCGCGCGTGCTTTGGGCTCGATATCTGGCGGGGTTGCGGCGCGACCGTTGCCACTACTTCCGCCAATTCCTGATTCCCGTGCCGCGGCGTATCCGTTCGCCATGCAACCGAGATTTCAAGCGCACACGCCGCGTCCGCGGGTTTCACCGCGCCAACGATTGCTGTACGGGATTTTGGCCGCCATCATTTCAATCATTGTGGTGATTGGAATCGTGATCGCGCTGCAGGCCTTTGATCGCGCACAACGGGGTTGAGTCGGGTACGTCATTCGCATGTAGTACGAGGTGGTACCGACGCCATTTGGCAGATTCACACGGAAATAAGGCAGTCGATTGCCGGCGGGCTCACCGGCGCTCTACCTTTGCCAGATCAACGGAGGCACGCGCTGGTGCGTGTCGTGAACTGTTCGAAGCGCAGCGGTATTGCTGCCATTCATCTAACAAACGGCGGCCACTTCCGCACGGAGGGGATCTCATGTCTGAACATCGTGACGCAAGGACTATGCGCGCCGGCACGCGCACGCTGGGTGATCCAGCACACTTCATGGACGTGGCTACCACGCGACAGTTCATGGGCGCGCCTCGGATCATTGCGATTCTTGAAGATGCCGTCGACCGTGCGGTGGCTGCCGGGCGAGTCTTGGAAGACACGCTGATCACTGGTCCGGATGATTGCGGAAAACAAATCATCGCGCGCGCCGTTGCCCGTGATGCTGATCAACGAACAGTGGAAGTTGACGCCGCGTGGATTCGTGATGCGAAGCACATGGCGCGCGTACTGCGGTCCATTGATGACCGTGACGCGCTGATCGTGCGCCGCGTGGAGGAGTTACGACCCTCTGCGCTACGTATGTTTGTATCGCTACTGGGGATGCGCGCACTTCCGCGCGAAGCCGACAGTGGGGAACCGGTCGCCGATTGCACAGTCATCGCTACGGCTGTTGTGCTGCCGCGGAATATGCACGTCTTGCGACGCATGTTCCCGCTGCAGGTGGAACTGGCCGCGCCATGCGCCCTGGCGCGCGCGGCGGCGGCGTTTCGCGCCATTCAAGCCATGGGCGTCACCGGCACACCGGAATTGCGAACCATGGTCACCGAACGCATGGCGCTAACAGGGGGTCACTTGGCAACACCGATAAATCCCCTTGATACTGCGCGCATCCTGGCGGCCATGGGCTGACTTTCATGCACAGAAATTGGCGACACACTCAGCGTCAGTCAAGAAACAAGCCGCCTGCCTTTGGTGACACACTCAGCATCAGCCAAGAAACAAGCCGCCCGCCCCGTTGCTGGGGCGGGCGGCTTTGATGTGCGAAACGAAATCGTCACGCGCTGTCAAGGAACCTATCTACTCAATAGTCCTCTTCGCCGTGACTGTGACCGCCGGCGGCCTTCTTCTTCTCTTTGACGTCAACGATGGCGCACTCGGTGGTGAGCAAGAGCGACGCGATACTCGCGGCGTTCTGCAGAGCCACGCGCTCCACCTTGGTTGGCACAATGATGCCGCTCTTGACCAAGTCTTCGTACTCGCCAGTAGCAGCGTTGAAGCCAAAGTTGGTGTCGGACGAATCCTCAACCTTCTGGGCGACCAAGCTGCCGTCGAGTCCGCCGTTCGCAGCAATCTGCTTGATCGGTGAACTGAGGGCGCGCAGGACGATGTCAACGCCAACCTTCTCGTCGCCTTCAAGCTCCTTCTTGAGCTTCTCAAGCGCCTTGCGGGTGCGCAATACTGCAACGCCACCGCCTGGGAGGATGCCCTCTTCGACAGCTGCGCGGCACGCATGGAGTGCATCCTCAACGCGAGCCTTCTTCTCCTTCATTTCAACTTCGGTGGCTGCACCGACGTTGATCTGCGCAACGCCGCCAGCCAACTTCGCCAGACGCTCTTGGAGCTTCTCGCGGTCGTAATCGCTGGTGGTGCCTTCGATCTGGCTCTTGATCTGCTCAATGCGACCTTGGATGTCCTTGGTCTTGCCGCCGCCATCAACGATGGTGGTGAAGTCCTTGCCGATCGTCAACTTCTTGGCCTTGCCGAGCTGCTTGAGCTCAACGTTCTCCAAGTTGACTCCCAGCTCTTCCATGATCGCTTCGCCGCCAGTGAGGACCGCGAGGTCTTCCAGCATTGACTTACGACGATCGCCGAAGCCAGGTGCCTTCACCGCGCAGCACTTCAAGACGCCGCGCAGCTTGTTGACCACCAGCATCGCCAAGGCTTCGCCATCGACGTCTTCGGCGATGATCAGAACAGGCTTGCCGCTTTCGGCGATCTTGCCGAGGATCGGAAGCAGGTCCTTCGCGCTCGAAAGCTTTTTCTCGTAGATGACGATGTACGCGTCGTCGAGTTCGCATTCCATCTGCGTCATGTTGGTGACGAAGTGCGGACTGAGGTAGCCCTTGTCGAACTGCATGCCCTCAAGGAGCTGCACTTCGGTGACGAGGCTCTTGCCCTCTTCGACGGTGATGACGCCGTCCTTGCCGACCTTGTCCATTGCTTCCGCAATGATGCCGCCGATTTGCTTGTCCTGGTTCGAGCTGCATGCGCCAACTTGCGCGATTTCCGTGCTGCTCTTCACGGGCTTGGACATCTTGCGAAGGTGTTCCACAACCGTCTCAACAGCCTTATCAATGCCGCGCTTCACCGAAGTTGGGTTCGCGCCAGCAGTGATGTTCTTCAGGCCTTCGGCGTAGATCGCCTCGGCATACACGGTGGCAGTGGTAGTGCCGTCGCCCGCGTCCTTGGACGCCTTGCTGGCAACTTCCTTCACCATCTGTGCGCCCATGTTCTCGTAGGGATCCTCGAGCTCGATCTCCTTGGCAACAGTCACGCCGTCCTTAGTGACGGTGGGAGCGCCAAAGGACGTCTCAAGAATCACCACGCGACCCGATGGTCCGAGAGTGACCTTGACGGCCTTTGCGAGTTTCTGAACGCCGCGGAGAATCTTCTCACGTGCGTCTACGTCGTATGCAATCTGCTTTGCTGCCATGGTGCTGTTCCTTTGCTTACTGTGTGTCGTTAGTAACTGTCTTGAATGTCTGTGTCGCGTTGAACTGCTTCAAATCTGCAAATCTCTCATGCTGGCGCCATCGCGTCAGCCAATCTCTATCCAGACCACGCGCTCGGCATCGAGCACGAAGATCTTCAATCCGTCACTCACCTTCACCAAACCATCGCTTTCCTGTGGAATCAAGAACGCGCGCTTCATGCTCAGCACATGAGCGGTTGCAAACTCGATTCGCACATCACGTTGGCCGTTGAGTTCGGACAGCGCCTTGCGAAGTTGAAGCGAATCCATCGGGTGTCCTCGATGAGTCGGTGAACGACGAATCAGTGAATTAGTCGACGATGCCGAGGATCTCTTCCTCAGTCATGATCAGGTACGGATCGCCGTCGATCTTGACTTCGGTGCCCGAGTAACTAGAGAAGATGACGGTGTCACCCTTCTTCACAGTGAACGGAACATAGGTGCCCTTGTCCTTGTTGAGAATGCCGGCGCCGAGAGCAACAACCTTGCCCTGCTTTGGCTTGTCCTTGGCGCTCTCTGGAAGAAAGATGCCTGAGTCAGTCTTAGTTGCGGCTTCGTCGCGCTTGACGAGGATCTTGTCACCGAGTGGTCGAACCTTCATGAGTATCTCCTGATATGAGTAAATGGATACGGAGTCTGATCGCGGGCTACTGCCCGCCGGCGGCGCGACGCGCGTCCGCTCGTTCGATCGCGGCGGCGCGGTCTGCCGCAACCGCCCGATCGATGAATTGGCGTTCCATGATCCGCTGCATGATGCGAAGCATGATTTCGGGATGGCACGGACGATCGACAACAGCGAATGCGCCGTCGAGGAGTGCGTCAACAAGTCCGCGTGATGCTTCGCGGAGAGTTGGCTGCGGTGGGCGAACAACAACGACTGGCGGCGGTGCATCAAGGCGGCGCAACAGTTGCAGTACGCGCGCGCCAGCGGGTTCGCTGCTGCCAATAGAACTGTCGTCAAGCGGCAGCGCAAGGTCCACCACGGCGATGTGCACCGTGACGCTGCGAATCACGTTTGACGCTTCGATGCCAGAGCGGGCCTGAATGACGTTGACGCCGTGGGCGCCCAAGATCTGTGGAACGGCGGTGGTCCACGCGTCTTCGCGCCAGCCACCCGAAGTCAACAGGACGTTCATGAGCGGTGAACGCTTCGAACCTGCGCCATGGCCACTGCCGCCGAAAGCGGTGTGGTCAGCTGGCTGGGGATGGAGCAGTCGGAATCGCATGCGCAAGGAAGATGAGGAGATGCAATAGACGTGCCAGACAGGTTGCTTGTGTTGCTTTATTACGTCCGGTAATAAATGCCCTTTGGCACACCAATTGCGTCCCAGGGTCAATGTTGTTGTCATGGAGCGGTGCCGCCCAGAACACCCGCTGCCAGTCTGGCAGCACCCCGCCGGGGCGGCTCGCTATTTCCTACGCTGCTCCCATGCACGCCGGCACCCCGATCGCAGTCATCCGTCGCTCCCCTTCTGAGTGGGCCAACCGCCGCGCTGTGGTGCAGGGCTGGGTTCGCACTCGACGCGACTCCAAGGCTGGCATCAGCTTTGTGAACCTGTCGGATGGTTCATGCTTTGACTCGCTGCAACTGGTGGTGCCGAACACGCTGAGTAATTATGCCAACGAAGTAATGCGCTTGACCGCTGGCTGCAGTGTTGAAGCAGAGGGCATGCTTGTGCAGGTGCAAGGCAAAGATGGAACCGTGGGCGTGGAAATGCAGGTTGAGAAATTGCAGGTGCACGGATTTGTTGAAGACCCCGACACCTATCCAATTCAACCAAAGGCGCACAGCATGGAGTTCCTACGCGAGCAAGCGCACTTGCGTTCGCGCACAAATACATTTGGCGCACTGGGACGCATTCGCCACACCATGGCGCAGGCAGTGCATCGCTACTTCAGTGACAATGGCTTCTTCTGGATTCACACACCGATCATCACTGCAAGTGATTGCGAAGGCGCTGGCGAAATGTTCCGCGTCAGCACGCTTGACCTGGCCAACCTGCCGCGCACTCCCGATGGCAAGGTGGACTTCAGCCAAGACTTCTTCGGCAAAGAGAGTCACCTCACCGTGAGTGGCCAGCTGAACGTGGAATGCTGGGCATTGGCGCTGAGCCGCGTGTACACCTTTGGGCCTACTTTTCGAGCTGAAAATTCCAATACCAGCCGGCACTTGGCGGAGTTCTGGATGATTGAACCCGAGTTGGCATTTGCTGACTTGAAGATGGACGCCGACTGCGCGGAAGGCTTGATGAAAGCCATGTTCACCGCCACGCTTGCAGAGCGGCATGACGACATGAAGTTCTTCGTTGAACGCGTTGACAAGGAAGCGATTGCGCGCCTCGAGAAATTCTGCTCTGCGCCGTTTGAGCGCATTGATTACACCGAAGCGATCCGTCTGGTTGAGAAGGCCGCCGCGGGCGGACACAAGTTTGAATACGCGCCGTTCTGGGGCATGGATATGCAGAGCGAGCACGAGCGCTATCTGACCGAGCAAGTATTCGGCAAGCCGGTCGTAGTGATGAACTATCCGAAAGACATCAAGGCCTTCTACATGCGCTTGAATGACGACGGCAAGACCGTGGCAGCCATGGATATCTTGGCACCCGGAATCGGCGAAATCGTTGGTGGCAGCCAGCGCGAAGAGCGACTGGATGTACTGGACGCCCGCATCACCGAAATGAAATTGGACCCAGCCGCCTATTGGTGGTACCGCGACTTGCGCCGCTATGGATCAGTGCCACATGCTGGATTTGGCCTTGGATTTGAACGAACCATCGCCTACGCCACCGGACTGGGAAACGTGCGCGATTGCATCCCATTTCCACGTACGCCAAAGAGTTGCGCCTTCTGAGATCGCCTGGCGGGTCACGCGCCGTGATGGCAGGCAATACATCACTTCAGCATGATCTTGCTCAGATCTTCTGTTGGCTCAGGCCACTTCATGTCCAGCGCACTCAGTTGGTCAAGCAGCGCTTCGCTCACTAACAGATTACGGAACCACTTTCGGTTTGACGGCACCACTATCCACGGGGCGTGCTCTGTGGATGTGGTCGACAGCATGCTTTCGAATGCATCGATGTATTGCGGCCACTTGGCGCGCTCATTCACGTCGTTGATCGAGAACTTCCAATGCTTGCTTTGATCATCAAGCCGAGCATGCAATCGTTCCAATTGCTCTTTATTGCTGATGGACAAGAAGAACTTTAAGACGATCGTTCCCTCCTCAACCAGCATGCGCTCAAAGTCGTTGATTTGTCGCTGTCTTTGCTCGATTTCCTTGGGTTTCAGAAATCCATGCACGCGACCAACAATGATGTCTTCATAATGACTGCGGTTGAAAACACTGATCTCACCCTTGCCTGGGCACAGGGTGTGCACGCGCCATAAATAGTCGTGCGCCAGCTCCACGTCGTTTGGCTTCTTGAAGGAATGCACGGTGACGCCCTGCGGATTGAGCGCGGTCATCACCTTCCGGATCACGCCATCTTTTCCAGCTGTGTCGATCCCTTGCAGCACCACTAAGAGCGAGCGGCTCTTGTTTGCCCAGAATTTCATCTGCAGTTCGTCAACCTCGGCAAGATTTTTCTCAAGGCGGGCTTCGCCATCGGCTTTGCTGAGGCCGCCATCGTCATCAGGCTTCCAGTCAGAAAGCGAAACCTTCTTGCCCGGCTTGACCGTGAAGTCCTTGAGTTTGATGGTTGCCATCACGGCACTCTAATCGACCGCGTCAGACTCTTACTCTGTCCACCGGACGTCCACCACGACATCGCGCCCCACCTTCAAATCACTCCGTATCCACTCGGCAAATCGCTTCTCAAAGAAGTCCCGGCCGGCCTCTTCTGCCTTGGCGCGCACGGCGGGATTGCTGACGGCCTCAAGAAGTTTGGGGCGCAATTGCCGCACCAATTGGTCGCGGTTGTCCATTCCAAGCCAACTGCGCGCATACAGGAGACCCGTGTTTCGCTCAGTGAACTCAATTGATTCCGGCACGATGGCCAGCATTTCGCCATCGACGCGCGGCCGAGGCGCGAGCACAACAATCCGCGCTGGCTCCCCTTCTTTGCCAGCGATAAAGATGACATCCTGATCAGTCATCCGATCCACCGGTACAACAAACTGCGCTCGGCAATTCTTTGCTTCGATGCGACTGTAAGTGTCACCAAACATGGTGTCACTCACTAGGTCGACCGATACGTCTGCCAGATGCGTGAAGACCACGATCTTTGGTGTTGCATCGTCGCCGCGCAAGACCACCAATGGCGCATTCTTTACGCTTGGCTTCAATACGTCGGCGATTTCTTTCAGTGAGGCGCGCGCTTCGCGGATCGTGTCAACCACCGCGTCGCCGCCCGCGCTTACTATTTTCGCCGGGGTGCATTGCCGAAGCAGGTCAGTGACAAACCAGACAATTGCGACTGAAGCCACCAGCGTCAATACCCAGGAAGCGAATCGAAATCGAGAGCCACTCACTGGCGTAGATCCACTAGCGCTGTCCTGCGGAGCGCGATCGGTCACGATGCGGACTTGTCCTTGCCCGCACCCTTGGACTTGTCAACAGGCGGAGCTTGCAAGATGCGATCCATGATCGCCTGCATCTCCAACCGGTCGGCAGTGGTGAATCGCTCTTGTGACATGTAGCTCGCCGCGGCAGACATGAGTTCAGTGACCTTGCCCTGCATCTCGCGCAACTTGAGGACGTCCTCGGTGGTTGCATTTGGATTGCCCTTGACCTTCTCCATCAGGGCGGACACTTCGTCCTGCTTGGCCTTGGCGGCGCGGCACTTCGATTCAAACTCCGCGTACTTACCGCCACGCGGGGCTTGCTTCTTAGGTGCGTCATCTTGAACCGGCAGCGCGGAGGCAGTGGCGGCGACGGGCGCAACAAGGGCAAGTGCCAAGCCGAGTGCAGCGAATTGGGCGGATTTGACAGATTTCATGTCCGGCAGGGTACCCAAATCCGTATCTCATTCCAAGGGCAGCCGCTACCCTTTGCACCGCAGGCGTGCGCCGGCATGAGCAGCCGTGCCTGTCCATGATGTCCATGATGTTCACGGTCTTCGGCACTTGGGCCCGAACCGATCAAAGCCCCTTAACAGAGAAGCCCCGATGGCCCGAACGCAACACCACGCACGACGCCACGCTGGATTTACCGTCACCGAACTGATCGTGGTGGTCTCGATCATCGCGCTCATTATTGCACTGCTCGTGCCCAGCATTGCCAAAGTTCGCGCTTCGACACGCACTTTGCGCTGCCTGACCAATCAGCGGCAGATCACCCAAGCGGCATACACCTATGCGACCTCCAATGCGGGGCGATGGGCGAGTCCTCGTACTGATGAGTACGGATGGACCTACCCAGAGAACACTTCTGGTAACGCCAAGCACTGCTGGGTGAAGGCGCAGGGTGGCAATGTTGCAGGTGCGTATGAGAAAATTTCTGCGCTGGAACAGGGTGTGTTGTGGCCCTACATCGGAACAGTTGCTGCATACGTCTCGCCAGAAGAGCCGACCAATCCATACGCGCTGCAAAATCCTGGCGCGAACACGCGCGTTCGCAGTTATTCATTCAACGCATGCTTAGGTGTCACTCGCCCCGATGAATTGACTGACTATGACACGCCGTTCATGAACCCAGCCACCGGCGTCAGTGTGCCGCTGAGTATCTACAACACCACCACCATCGCGACCGTCAAGCAGCCATCGCGCATGATGTCCACCTTGGTGGAAGATGACAACGTTGCGTGGAACAACGAAGGCTGGATCATCTCGCCACAGCCAAGTACTCGCCTGTGGGTCGATCTGCCGGCGCCGTGGAGACCGGATGCGGTCACGATGACCTACGTGGACGGCTCCACTGAGTCGTACGAGATGACCAACCCGTTGATCCTCGAATATAACTACACATCGCCGCATAACACGCCGGGCCCGATTGACGCCTCTGGAACCTGCTGGGATTGGAAATATTTCCGGGATCGCTTGAATCCGGGAGTTCTTCCAGTACTACCAAACTACCCGCCTACATAAGGACTATCGGATTGAGGCAAGTCCCCGTACACTCCTCCGTTCACACGGGGCGTAGCTCAGCTTGGTAGAGCGCCTGCTTTGGGAGCAGGAAGTCGTCGGTTCGAATCCGGCCGCCCCGATTGGTTTGGTTCTGATGAATACTGATTGGTCTTGATCGGCGAGTGCAGCCCCGCGCTGCCGCCACCGTCTCCACCACCTTTCAAACAATGCTTCCTCCCGACTATCGGCTCCGAACGATGCTCGAATCGGATTTCGATGCGATCGCTGAAATCTGCGCACGTGTCTATCCGGCGGAGACTCCGTACACGCACGCCGAGTTGCGTGAGCACATGACGCGCTTCCCGCAAGGGCAAGTGGTTGCCGAGTACGCACCCGCCGGGGGTGCGAAAGCAACTGTTGCTGGCGTGCACTTCACGTTGCGGCTGATGTTCAAAGACTTTCACATTGATGATTCGTGGGATGTGCTCACAGCCAACGACACATTCAGTGATGACAACCCAGAAGGGCACACGCTCTACGGCGCTGACATCATGGTGAGCCCTGATCATCAGCATCACGGATTGGCGCACGCACTCACTGACGCTGCGCGTGCCATTGTCATGAACGAAGCGCTCTGGCGCATGGTGGGTGGAAGCCGCCTCCCTGGTTACGGCGCTGTCGCCGCGCGGATGAGTGCCGAGGAGTACGTTGCTGCAGTGCGCGCGGGCACCATGATCGACCCGGTACTGACTGCACATCTCAAGGATGGTTGGGCAGTGGTGCGTCCCATCCAGGGCTACCTGCAACACGATCCCGACAGCGCCGGTTGGGCCGCGGTGATCCAGTGGGTGAACCCCGAATGTCCGCCGCCGCCTGAGTTGGAACTGCGCTAATCAGGCTGGATTGGTGGCTATTGCGCCGCCACGAACATCGAATGCGGGCGAAGAGAGATCGCCCCGCGAACCGTTCCGTGCGGTGTTGATGATGCGGTGTTGGAATCTGCAAGCACGCTCCACTCGCCAGGTGGCAGTGTGAATTGCCGCTCGGCGGGGTCGCCATTCAATACAACGATCACTTGGCGCGCGGAGTCTTTCGATGCTGCCCCGTTCAGTGTCCACGCCAACAAGGGCGCCGCTTGCAGCTGCGTGCAACTGGCGCGAATGTCCGCTGCATTATCCATGCGGAACACCGGATGGGCCCCGCGGATAGCAATCATGCCGGTAACCCAGTCGCTGACATCGCGGCACTGCTCTGCTGCTACCCAATCAAATTGATTGATCGCGTCACCCGCTTCGTAGGAGTTGTGATTTCCTTGTTTGGTTCGGCAGATCTCGCTGCCGCCTTCAATGAATGGAACACCTTGACTGACAAGAACAATTCCGATTGCAAGTTTCTGCATGGCGCGGCGCGTTGCGGTATCGGCGTCCGGCGCGGTCTTGGCAATCTTGTCAACAAGCGAGAGGTTGTCATGTGCTGACGCGTAGTTGATGGACTCTGCGGGTGCAGAAGTAAAATCATCAATCGACCCCAGTGCACCAACCTTGACACCGTTGGCGCTCGGGCTGGGATTGGCGTTCGCGTTGGTGCCACCGTTGCCACCTGCACGGATGGCAAAGCCACCAACTGCGCCGTCCGTATCACCACGAATCGCCGTGCGCAGATTGTCGTTGAAAACACCTATCGGTAAGCCCTTTTGAGCGCCTTTTCCGAATCGAATAGGCCCCCCGCCCGTCCATGGTTCGCCGTACAGCGTGGCGTCGGGTCGTAGCCGTTTCACCAGTGCACACGCCGCGCGCGCGGTCTCTGGAGTGTGTGTTCCTAAAAGGTCAAATCGAAAGCCATCGACTTTGTATTGCGTTGTCCAGAATGCCAGCGAGTCCATGATGTACTTACGCACCATCGGCCGCTCATCTGCAACGCTATTGCCACATCCAGCATCGTTGCTGTATCGACCATCAGGCGTGGTGCGAAAGAACCAGTACGGAACTGTTCCATCAAACGGACTCGTCGCGCCGCTCGATGACGTGTGGTTGTACGTAACATCCATGATCACCCGCAGGCGCGCGGCATGAAGTTGTTCGATCGCAGTTCGGAATTCACGGATTGGGGCCAGTGGATCTGCATGGTCGCTGGCATAGTTGGACTCTGGCACATTGAAGAGCGCGGTCCAGTAGCCCCAGTTGTAGGCGTTGGGTGAGGCCGAAAAATCCTGTACGGGCATCAAGTGAACAGCCGTAATTCCCAGTTCTTTCAGGTGGTTTATGCCAGTTCCATGACCGTCACGCGCCGTCCCGCCATGCGCGAGCCCGCGGTAGGTACCGCGAATTTCTGGCGGGCATGTTTGGTCAGCAATGGAGAAGTCACGAACATGAATCTCGTAAAGCACCTCATCAGTGGCACGCGCCATGACTGGTACCGGAGTGGAATCCCAGTTCGCTGGTTCGAGTCGATCCAAATCAACAATGACCGAGCGTGTGGAATCCGCTGTCGCTGCAAACGCGTGAATATCTGGAACGATCGGGGAGTCACCGTAATGCGTAAATCGATAGGAATATCCCTTGCCGTGCAAATCACCGGTGACGTTTGCCTCCCATACTCCGTGCGCGCCGCGGGTGAGTTGAATGGGCGCACGTGTCTCCGGCAACTGGGTGTTGTCATTGATGAGAAGCTCAACTTTCGTTGAGACGGGCGACCACGTGCGGAACACCGTGCGCTCCGGTGTGCAGCGCGCACCAAGCGCGGCGTCTGCTGCAATGAATGCGGGATCTTCAAGAACGCCGCGCGCAAATACTCGAACAGTGGCTCGCTCTGATTTGCTCGACTTCGGCGCTGCAGTTGATGGCGTGCGTGAGGCGATATCAACAGAAAGGCTTGAAATCTCCTCGTCTTTTACCGAGCGAGCCAACTCCACGCGCGTCATTGATCCCTCTGCTCCCGGGACCGTCACTGGCTTGACGGACAACACATTGATGGGCTTTCCACCCGCCGTAGAGGACACCACCAGGCGCTTCTGTTGGGCGGCATCAAGCGGAGTGGTGCTTGCAAGCATGATGATGTTGCGAGCATCAAGGAATGCAGCAGTTAACCGAAGTGTTCGATCAATGACGGGTGGTGTGGTGTGCACCACTGCATCGCCTGAACGTAGCCACACTTCGGTCACCCGACGATCATTGAGATCTACAAAGCGATCCGTATCAATGTCTTTCGCTTCCCACTCGCCCTTACGAACGATGAAGCCGACGCGCGGCGCAGCGACACGTAAAGGCATGACCGCATACGGGCCGTAATCGTCTGCGCCGTTGAATTCGAGTTGTTGGCCGGTTTGATCAACCACCCACGCCCACAGGTTCCACGCCTTGTAATTTTGATCGGTCCGTGCGTAATGCACCACCAGTAACTGCTTCGCTCCGAATGTTGCCGGATCAAACGCGCGGGAGTTCGGCGGGGCGGTGGCAGGTGGTGCGGTGGTGACTGGGAGCGCGGCGCAGATTTCCGCAGTGGCACCAATGCTGGCGCAGTGCCCGGCCGAGCACAGAGAGCCCGCTATGAGGGCCACGGCAACGATGACTGTCTGAAACACGTGCATCCCACAGACGATATGCGGACTTTCTTGGAAACCGCACGGTGATTGGACACTATGTTTCAATGAATGTTGCCCCGAATGCCCCCCTATCCGCACCACGCTCTTCGCGCGCCCGCCGCGCTCAGGGTGTCCGTCGCTGGAGGTCATGACTGGTCGTTGGCGAAGGGCTCCGGCCGAGGCGCGATTGTTGCCTCGGTCATGCTTGCATCGCTCTCGGCTTTTGGGTTTGCCCCACCCATCGACACCGCAGCGACGACATCGACAGTGGCATCGACGGTACCAGGCGCGCCCACCAACGCTACTGATGCAACGTCCCGCGCCGCGGCCGCTCAAACTCTCATCGCGCAACGCGCTGCAAGTGCGCGCGACTCGTGGTGGAGCTGGAAGCCACTCGTTGCGCCAGCGCCACCGGCCGTGCGTAATGAAGCGTGGGTTCGTACTCCCGTTGATCGGTTTGTACTTGCCCGTCTGGAAGCGGCTGGTGTTTCGCACGCACCGGAAGCTTCCCGCGAAGCGTTGATCCGTCGCGCAACGTTTGACCTCACCGGCCTGCCACCCACGCCGGAGGATGTTCGCGCCTTCGTAGCGGACCCGCGCGCAAACGCGTGGGAGTTACTCATCGATCGACTCCTTGCAAGCCCCGAGTACGGCGTGAAGTGGGCGCGTCACTGGCTTGACCTGGTGCGCTATGCAGACACCAACGGGTTTGAGCGAGATGGTGAAAAGACCTCCGCGTGGAAATACCGGGACTGGGTTGTCGACGCTTTCAATGAAGACATGCCCTACGACCGTTTCATCATGGAACAGTTGGCAGGTGACGAATTGCCTGACCGCGACTACTCGTCGCTCCTTGCCACTGGCTATTACCGACTGGGTATGTGGGACGACGAAGTTCCCGACCTCGCCCAAGCAATCGCGGATGACATGGACGGGATTGTTGATGTCACCGCCCGTACTTTCTTAGGAATTGGGCTTGGCTGCGCGCGCTGCCACGACCACAAAGGTGATCCGATTCCGCAAGCCGATTACTACCGATTCGCGGCGTTCTTTGCTGGGGTCAAACCGTACAAGTCCAGTCCATTCAACAGTATTGATGCTGAAAGCGTGCTTCGTCGAGTGCGCCCTGACTTTGGTCATGTTGATCCAGAAGTCGAGCGCGCGGCGTATGTTGCCAAGCGCGCATCGCTGTTGAACGAAATCACCTCCATTGAACGCGGAGCGAGAGTGGGCGCTGATGCTGCGGGTAGTGCATTTGTTGATCGCGCGCCAACCGATGGGCTGGTAGCGCACCTGGCGTTTGAAGATGACAAGTCGCGCACCGCCACAAACTCTGCACCTGGTTCAACCATTGCTGCCGCACAGGTTCGCGACGCTGGATTTGGTGCCGCTGGTCGAATCGGCAAGGCGTTCTCATTCGATGCCGGTGATGACCGCGTGGATATTGATCGACCGGTCCAAGACAGCTTTACCGCCAGTTTCTGGTTCAAAACCACTGATATTGGCGGTGGAAATGAAAATGACCGACGCTGGTTCCTTGGCAAGGGACTGGTCGACGGTGAAATTCCGGGCATCGTTCACGACTGGGGAATCAGCTTGGTTGGCCATGGATTTGTCAGTGCCGGTACTGGCGACCCGGAAACATTTGTTTCAAGCGGTCCAGGACACAATGACGGGCAGTGGCACCATGTTGCTTTCACGCGCGACCGCACTACTGGACGGATTGTGCTCTGGATTGATGGCGTGATGGAGAGCGATGCCATCGGCAGCACTGCGCTGCTTGACTCACCCAAGACCATCGCCATTGGATCACTGCACCCAGAACACGCGCATCCGTTCGCTGGCACCATTGATGAAGTGCGCTTTTATGATCGCGTCCTCACTGAAGACGAGATCAGAGCGATCGCAACGGGTCTTGCGCAAGAAGCGGACGCCGCGCGCACACTCGCTGGGCGCCCCGCCGACGAGTTAAGCCGGTGGCATGAAATGCGCGGCCAACTCACCACCCTGCGCCCGCCGCCGTGGGAGGGCGAGACGGTGCTCACCGTGCGCGAGGATCCAATGCCGCATGAAGTTCATGTGATGACCCGCGGCAACCCACATGCACCGGCGGCCTTGGTGGAGCCCGGGGTACCGCTGATTGCTGCCCGTTTTGAGCCAATTGCGCCCACGGCGCGCCCTTTTGGCGAATCCAGCGGGCGCCGGCTGGCACTTGCAACATGGATCGCCGACGATCGAAATGCCTTGGCACTACGCACGATTGCCAATCGACTTTGGCAGCACCACTTTGGCGTTGGTCTGTGTCCGACATCAAACGACCTTGGAAAGTTTGGCGAGTCAGTCACCGATCCGGCGCTCCTTGATTGGCTGGCGGCACAGGTGCCGATCAATGACGGAAGTCTGAAGCAGATGCACCGAATTCTGATGAACAGTGCTGCCTACCGGATGTCAAGCATTGCCACTGCTGACGCGCTGGCAAACGACGCGCCGAACGATCTGCTCTCGCGCTTTCGAATGCGCAGATTGAGCGCCGAAGAAGTGCGTGATGCCATGCTCGCTTGTAATGGAACTATCAGTGCGGAACACGGTGGTGCAGGTGTTCGCCCGCCGATGCCGCCAGAAGTGCTGGCTACCAGTAGTCGTCCCGATGAAGTGTGGCCCGTGACAGACGAAAGCACATGGACGCGGCGCACGCTCTACATTGAATTGAAGCGCTCGTTGCAACACCCGCTGCTTGCTGTATTTGATCAAGCCGATGTTGATGGCGCGTGTCCGGTGCGGTTCAACACCGTGCAACCAACCCAAGCGCTCAGTATGTTCAATGGGGCTTTGACCAATTCATTGGCACTAGATCTTGCGCTCCGCGTCATGCGAGAACGCCCAGAATCACTGCGTTTGCAGCTGTCTTTGGCGCGCGAACTCACCGCCGGTCGCATGCCATCCGTGCAGGATCTTGATGAGTCGGAGGCATTCATCGCCGAACTCCGTGAACGAGACGGTCTCACTATTGAGCAAGCCATGCAGGCCTATTGCTTGGTCCTCTACAACCTGAACGACTTCCTGACCGTCGACTGATGAAAGGCATGAGTGATGTCTGAAGTACCAGAAACACCACGCAACACGTTCTGCGGAAACACTCGGCGCGAGTTTTTCTGGGAGGCGGGCGGAGCGTTCACCAGTGTTGCATTAGCAAGCATGCTCGCGCAAGACGGATTCTTGGCACGACAGGCGCTCGCGTTTGATGGGCACACTCCGATCCCAGCGCCGAATCCGCTCACCCCGAAGGCGCCAAAGTTGCCAGGGACTGCCAAGAGTGTGATTTTCTTGTTTATGTACGGCGGGCCAAGCCACGTTGACACCTTTGACTACAAGCCAGATCTCTTCAAGTATGACGGGCAAACAATTGCGGTGAAGACCAAGGGTCGTGGTGGAGACAAGAGCGAAGGTCGCGTCGTTGGCCCCAAGTGGAAGTTCAAACAGCGCGGCCAGTGTGGCGCGTGGGTCAGCAGTCTGTTTCCGCATCTTGCCAGTTGTGTTGATGACATTGCGTTTGTGAAGAGCATGTACGCAGACAGTCCCATCCATGGCAGCGCCATGTTGATGATGAACAGCGGCAAGTTGCTCGGCGGCGCCCCCGCGCTCGGCAGTTGGGTGAACTACGGATTGGGCACCGTTAACCAGAATTTGCCTGGATTTGTGGTCATGTTGGACTCCACCGGTGGCCCAATTAGTGGAGCCAAAAACTGGAGTTCGGGCTACATGCCTGCCAGTTTCCAGGGCACCGTACTGCGTGGTGATGGTCCGCCAATTTTGGATCTCGCCAATCCGCCTGCGCGCAGCGATGACCTGCAACGGCGCATGCTTGACCGGCTGAAGATGTGGAACACGCGCCATGAATTTGCTCGACCAGGAAATCCTGATCTTGAGAGCCGTATTCAAAGTTACGAGTTGGCATATCGCATGCAATCCACCGCCCCCGAGTCGGTGGAACTAGCCAATGAAAGCGCTGCCACCAAGGAGCTCTACGGTATTGACGAATCGCGGACGAATGAGTTTGGCAGTAAATGTCTGCTCGCACGGCGCCTTGTTGAACGCGGCGTTCGTTTCGTTCAGGTGTATTCCGGCGGATCGCACAACGATGCCAACTGGGATGCACATGGTGACCTCAAGAAGAACCATGACTATCACGCCGGTCGCACTGATAAGCCCATTGCGGGGCTCCTCAAGGATCTCAAGCAGCGCGGGCTTCTTGATGAAACCCTGGTCGTTTGGGGTGGCGAGTTTGGCCGGCAGCCGACCGCGGAATACGCAGAGGGCACCGGTCGCGACCACAATTCGTATGGTTTCACCATGTGGATGGCCGGGGGCGGAATCAAGGGTGGTGTCAGTATTGGTGAAACAGACGAACTGGGGTCCATCGGCGTGGGCGAGCGGTTCCACGTCAAGAACCTGCACGCCACCATCCTGAGCTTGATGGGGCTCGATCCGAACTCTCTGACGTATTTCTACGCAGGGCTCGACCAGAAACTGGTGGGGGTCGAGGGCGCCGAGCCGATTCGCGGCGTGATAGCGTGAACGGTTCATGAAGACCCCCGATTTCAGACTTGACGGACGGGTAGCGGTTATCACCGGCGCATCCCGCGGTCTTGGCAAGGCAATGGCCTTTGCTATGGGAGCTGCCGGCGCAAAGGTCGCCATCAACTACGCCCGTTCGCAAGAAACGGCTGAACGAACCTTCGACGAATACTGCGCCGCTGGCTACAAGGGAATGCTGGTCCGTGCCAATGTGATTGATGAAGCAGAAGTGGATGGCATGATCACCCAGGTCGAGGCGACACTTGGCAACGTGGACATTGTGGTGATCAACGCGACGCCCGATCAACCCTTGAAGCCGATCGAGCAGTATGACTGGGCGTTCTATCAAGAGATGTTGGACTTCTTTGTAAAGAGCCCATACCTGATTACTCGTCGCGTGCTTCCGCATATGAAGCACGCTCACCACGGGCGCATCATCAACATCACCAGCGAAGTGTTCCGTCAAGGCGTCTGTCCATTCAGTGCATACGTTGCGGCAAAGGGCGCGCAGATCGGCTGGAGCCGATCCATGGCGCGCGAGTTGGCACCGTGGCAAATCACCGTCAACATGGTGGCCCCGGGCTGGATTCCGGTGGAACGACATGCAAACGATTCCGCGGAAATGAAAGAGGGTTACCGCAAGGGAATACCCATGGGTCACTTCGGGGTGCCCTCAGATATCGGTGGCGCGGTGACGTTCCTTGCTTCAGAGGCTGCATCGTTCATTACTGGAGTTGAGATTCCAGTCAATGGCGGCGTGACCGTTTGGTGATGATCACAACTACAACTCATCGGAGAGAAACACATGCATCAAAAGTTGATTTCTATCGTCACCCTGGCGGCACTTGGT
>JBBAOD010000012.1:0-2035 GCA_040401635.1 Phycisphaerales bacterium | reverse complement strand
ACCGCATCTGGCATTTGTTTCCAATGGCGTGGCGGATTTTTGGACCATTGCCAAAGCTGGAGCCATGGCCGCTGGCAAGGACCTTGGTTGCAAAGTCACCGTTGAGTTCCCGGGCGGTGGCCTTGGTGACCAGAAGCGAATGCTTGAAGATCTGGTGACACGCGGCATTGATGGCGTTTCGGTCAGCCCGATTGACCCCACCAACCAAGCGGAAATTCTATCCCTTATCGCTGAGAAATCCCTGTTAATCACCAATGATTCAGACGCGCCCAAAGCGCCGCGCCTCTGCTACATCGGCATGGACAATTACGACGCCGGTGTGATGTGCGGCAAGCTGGCACGCGAAGGATGCGCAGGTGGCGAGGTAGCGATTTTCATCGGTCGGCTTGAGCAAGACAACGCCAAGCGCCGTCGGCAGGGTTTCATTGACGGCCTCCTTGGTCGCGCCGCAGACGCCACCCGTTATGACGAACCAGGCAAAGTGATTTCAGAAGCGGGCTACACCATCGTTGGCACGTGGACAGATTCGTTTGACCGCGCCAAGGCGAAGGCAAACATTGAGGACGTGATGATCAAGCACCCAAAGCTTGCGCTCATGACTGGTCTCTTTGAATACAACTCCACGCTGGCTGTGGAGGTGTTGAAGCAGACCGGCAAGCTTGGCGCTGTTAAGTTGGCGGCGTTTGACGAAGGCGCGGAGGTGATCACCGCCATCAAGGATGGAAGTGTCCTTGGCACCGTCGTGCAAGATCCGTACGGCTACGGATTTGAGAGCATCAAGCTCCTGCACGCGCTCAATCAGGGCGATATGTCCATGATTCCAGCGAACGGCATCATCAGCATTTCTGCCAAGGTGATTCGCAAGGACAACGCGGAGGCTTTCTGGAAGGACCTGAAGGCAAAAATCAAGGCTGGCAAAGAAGGCACCGCAAAGCCGTAAGGCCCGCATGGCGGCGGTGGGATGGCGCCTGTGTAAGGGCGATGCACGCGCCCCAAAAAGATGCCGCAGCACCAAGATGACGCACCCACACCAGGAACTTCTGCGCTGCCGACACCTTGGCCGACGCTATGCGGGCGTACCGGCGTTGAGTGGCATCGAGCTTTCCGTTCGCGCTGGTGAAGTGTTAGCCATTGTTGGTGAGAACGGCGCCGGTAAGAGCACACTTCTCAAGATCCTCTCTGGAGTGATTCCCCCGAGTGAGGGCAGCGTGCAGATCGCTGACGCCGATGGTGTATTACGCACGCTTCATTTGCACTCAGTGCGCGACGCAACCCGCGCAGGCATCGCACTGGTGCACCAAGAATTGAACCTTGCTGAGAATCTGGACATCGCTGGATCAATCTTCCTGGGGCGTGAGCCGGCTCGCTTTGGATTTCTTGATCTCCACGCCATGCGCGCCAACGCAAGTAAGTGGCTCGCCCGCGTGGGGCTGAATCTCGATCCCCGAACGCCGTGCGGCACACTTGCGATCGCGCAGCGGCAGTTAGTGGAAGTTGCCAAAGCACTTTCGTGTGAGGCACGCATTCTCATCTTGGACGAACCAACTTCAAGCCTGAGCGCCCGAGAGGCGGACAGACTGCTTGAAATCATGAGTGATTTGCGTACTCAAGGTAAAGCCGTGATCTTTGTTTCACACCACCTCGATGAAGTGCTGCGTATAGCAGACCGCGTGATGGTTCTGCGCGATGGTCGATGCACGGGCACCTTGGAACGCGGGACATACGACCGTGATGCCATTGAACGACTCATGGTGGGGCGAAGTATCGAAACGAACCAGCCGCGCCCGGTACGCCCGGACGCCGCAGTGCGACTTCGTGTGACGGATTTAGTTGGTGCCCACCACCGCAAGCAACCCATATCATTTGTCGTGCGTGCGGGAGAAATTGTCGGACTAGCCGGGCTTGTCGGTGCCGGACGCACCGAGGTGCTTGAGGCGATTGTGGCGATCACCCCCCATCATGGTCGCGTGGAACTTGATCGGGCACCGCTTTCTGGGAACACCGCAGCGCGAGTGCGTCAAGGCGTGGCCATTGT
>JBBAOD010000011.1:3958-22847 GCA_040401635.1 Phycisphaerales bacterium | reverse complement strand
CTCCTTGATGTCGATGATCGAGACGCCATTCTTGGTGGCAAAGATGTACGGCTTCATCTTCGGGTTCCAGCTTGAACGACGCTGTCCAAAGATGACTCCGGCTTCGACGAGTTCCTTAGCGAGTGATTTCTGATCAGACATGTTGGCTCTCCTTACGAGCAACTGCAGCGACTCCGCGGGCACGACCGGTGGACGCCGAAACTCGGCGGCCGTCCCGAACCAAGGGCGCTTGGAGCGAGGACGATGGAAACCCCGCGCGGGGTCTCCGTGCGACGCGGTGTCCACCTGTGGGCCGCGTCGTCCCCACCGACTGGTGGGGAAACGTCGGAAGTTACCGAGAAACCGTGCATTTCGCAATGGCTAACACGGTGGGAAATGTGCCAAATGCGCCATAACTTCAGCGTTATCTGCCACCACGGGGGCATTTGGCGTCAGACAGCCTTGGCGCCCACTTGCCGGAGCCACAGGCGCTCGGTGCCGTGGCCGGCAAATCCGGTGGCGACCACCACGCGGTCGCGGGTGGTGAGTAGCCGCGCGTCGCGCAACATACGTTCCGCCACGCGCACAAAGTCGCGCGAATCGGATGGGTGCGCCATGCGGATGGCGCGCACGCCGCGCAGCAGGGCGAGCGTGCGCAGTTCGGCATCGCTGGCACCGAACGCATAGATCGGAACGTTGACATCGGTCTGGCTGATGAATCGCAACGAACGTGGATCGGTCCAGGCGATGATGGCCCGTGCGTGACTTTCGGTGGCCATCTGTGCCATGCTGCGTGCAAGCACTGCGGCGGGTTCGTCGCTCTCTACCAATTCACGCGAACGGAGTGCGCGTGCGGGTTGCTTGCACAGCCATGATTCGGTTTCCTCTGCGATGCGGCGCATGGCGGAAACAGAGTCGAGCGGATACTTGCCAGCAGCGGTCTCGCCGCTCAGCATCACCGCGTCAGCACCGCCGAAGATGGCGCTGGCAACATCGGACGCTTCGGCGCGTGTTGGAAGTGGAGCTTCCATCATGCTCTGCAACATCTGCGTGGCAACGATGCACGGGATAGCCGCGCGCTCGCAGGCAGCCTGAATTCTGCGTTGTTCAACTGGAACACGCGCAAAATCAAGTTCAATGGCAAGGTCGCCGCGCGCCACCATCATCGCTTCTGCTTCGGCGGCGATGGCTTCAAGCGAGTTAAGTGCAACGGGGCGTTCGATCTTGGCAACAATGCCGGGGATCCGGCTGCGAGATGCCTTGGCACTGCGAGCAAGTGTGCGGCGCAGGCTGACGATGTCTGCAGCGGTTTGCACGAATGACAGCGCTACGAAATCGGCGCCGTGTCGCACCGCCCAGTCAGCCAAGACGCGATCGCGTGCAGTGGGCGCGGTCAGACTGACGGCGGTCTCGGGAAGATTGACGCCCTTGCGGCTGGAGATGTTGCCGCCAACTTCGCACACGCATTCCACCACGCCGCGGCGGCTGGCACGCACGCGCAATTGCACGGCGCCGTCATCAATGAGCACGCGGTCGCCGGTGCCGACATCATCAGTAAATCGGTTGTAGTCCACATGCAGGGTGATCGGCCGTGCATCGGGGTTGATCACTCCGGTGCCGCGCGCAATGCGGACGGGGTCTCCGTGGCGGAGTCGGATGGTTTCGCCGCGCTCGATCGTGGTGAGTCGAATCTTCGGTCCGGGCAGGTCAGCCAGGATGCCGATTTCCAGCTTGAGTGACTTGGCAACGGCACGGATGGTGGCGATGGTGCGCGCATGCGTGGTGGGGTCGCCGTGACTCATGTTTAGGCGAAAGACGCTGACGCCGGCGCGCGCGAGTCGGGTGAGCATGGCGGTGGAGTTTGACACCGGTCCAACGGTTGCCACGATGCGAGTCAGGCTGCGTTTCGTGTGAAAGGCCGTGTGGGCGCGCTTCATGGTCATGGCGGGAATACTACGATCCGCGCTCCATGCTTCAGAAGATCTTCAAGGCGTACGACGTCCGCGGCATTTACCCCGAGCCTCTTAACGAGACCGATGCGTGGCAAATTGGCTACGGCACAGCGCGTTTTCTGTTGGAGACGGCTTCCAAGGAAGGCCGAACGGATTTGGGAGCCCGTCTGGTGGTGGTCGGTCGTGACATGCGCAAGAGTTCGCCAAGTCTGGTGCGCGCGTTGAAGGACGGCATGATTGAAGCTGGCGCACAGGTGGTTGATGTTGGCATGGTGGACACGCCGTTCACGTACTTTGCGGTGAATGCGTTGAATGCCGCGGGTGCAGTGCAGACCACGGCGAGCCACAATCCCGCGCAGTACAACGGATTCAAGGTGAGTGGCGTTGGCGCTAAGCCGGTTGGTCAGGACACGGGTTTGGGTGCAATCAAAGTCATTGCCGAGGGTGCGCGCAAAGGCATGGGCCCCGGCGGTGGTACTGAGGAGTCACGCGACCTATGGAGTGGTTACCGCGCGCACTTGCTGGCGCTCTTGCCCAAGGAGATTCTTGACGGCACGCGCACACTGCACGTAGTGATTGATGCGTCAAACGGTATGGCTGGAACCATGGTGCCACAGGTGTTCGGTGCGGTGAAGGGTTTGAAGATCACCCCGATCAACTTTGATAATTCCACCGGCGAATTTGTGCATGAACCAAATCCATTGGTGGAAGCAAATTTGGCGCCGACGCGCGAAGGTGTGCGAACCCTGAAGGCAGACTTTGGTGTGTGCTTTGACGGTGATGCGGACCGTTGCATGGTGATTGATGAGAAGGGCGAACCGATTGGCTGCGACTTACTGACCGCGTGGTTGGCGCAGGGCTGGTTGAAGGCGCAGCCTGGTGCGTCGATTGTGTACGACTTGCGCAGCACGCGCTCCGTTGAAGAGAGTGTGCGCGCGGCGGGCGGCGTGCCGGTTGAAGGGCGCGTCGGACACGTATTCATGAAGCAGAAGTTGCGCGAGACCGGCGCACCGTTTGGTGGCGAACTGAGCGGGCACTTCTACTTTGGCGACATGTGGTGCACCGACAGTGGCGCGCGCGCGTTCATCAATGTGGTGAGTGCGTTGGTGGCGGCGGGCAAGCCTGTCTCGCAGTGCATCAAACCATTCCGGAAGTTCTCGCAGAGTGGCGAAATCAACTTCGAGAACGAAGACAAGCAAGGTGCGCTTGACGCGTTGCGAGCAAAGTATCCGACGGCCAAGTTCCACACCCTTGATGGCCTCAGCATGGACTGCGGCAGTTGGTGGGCAAACATCCGCATGTCCAACACGGAGCCGTTGTTGCGCTTGAACCTTGAGTCACGCGATGCGGCGACGGTCGCGGCGATGGTGAAGGAACTCGAGCCAATTCTTGGGCATCGCGTCGACCACTAAATAGTTGCCTGGCACTACTGTCCCCAATCACCGTGGCTTCATTCGCCGGGAATGTGCGTGATGACGCCTTCCCACGGGCTGCTGGCGTTGGCGTAGAGCTTGCGCGGAATTCTTCCGGCGCGCGCTGTGTGCCAACCCGCATCAAGCGCCAGACGCATGGCGTGCGCCATTCGCACCGGGTCTTGCGCGTGCGCGATTCCGGTGTTCAGTAGAACGCCGTCCGCACCGAGTTCCATCGCGTGCACGATGTCGCTGGCTGTACCAACGCCCGCGTCAACGATCACCGGATACTCCGCACTTCCGCCTTGTTCGGCAAGCTTGAGACGATCAATCACCATGCGTATCGCCGCTGGATTTGCAATACCACGGCCGCTACCAATCGGACTTCCAGCGGGCATCACACTGGCAGCGCCCGCATCACGAAGCCGCGCTGCAATGATCGGATCATCACTCGAATAGCAGAGCACGGTGAAGCCGTCCGTCACCAACTCCTTGCATGCTTCGAGCGTTCCCACCGGGTCCGGAAGCAGCGTGGTTCGGTCGCCGAGCACTTCCAGCTTGACCCAACCAGCGCCGGGATTTCCCAGCTGTTCTAGGATCTCGCGACCAAGCCGGGAAACGCGCACTGCATCATCCGCGGTGAAGCAGCCGGCAGTGTTTGGCAGAATTGTCAGACGCTCCAGTGGCAGAAAGTCGAGGATCGATCGCCCCTCTGCATCAACAAGGCGCTCGCGGCGCACGGCCACTGTGACGCAATCGGCGCCGGACGCCTCGATCGCGGCCTGCATGGTTGCATAGTCCCGATACTTACCCGTGCCGACCACCAATCGACTGTTCAGAGTGAAACTTCCGATACGGAGCGGCGGCAGGGCCGGGCTCACTGGCGCGGTTCGAGCATTGATGGTTGGTTGATGGGTACTCATGAGATATTCAGCGTTAGCCGCCTCCAACAAGGGTAACCACCTCGACGCGGTCGCCTTCGGCAAGCGCGTGAGTGTGGTGGAGTGCCTTGCGAACCAGTTGTGCGTTCACTTCCACCGCGCAGGGGGCTCGCTCCAGTCCGAGGGTCAACAGCAACTGGGCGACCGTGGCTGGGCCGTCAAGTTCGTTGTGTTGGCCGTTCAACTCAATGCGCATCGCAAAAAGTGTAAGGGAGGAAACCCGCCTACCATGCCCACATGGCGAAAATGGCGTCAGTCTTTCGGCAGTTGCGGCGCGCAGGCGCGAATTGGCAGGTATTTGTTGGCATTGCTGCCGGTCGGCGGTTGAAGGGCAACGGTCCGGCCTTGTGCACCTTGGCAATGCTGCTGTGTGCTGCGATGGTCGGTCTGGGCGGATGCAAGAAGCCCCGCTACGACTCCAGCACTCCAGCGCTGGCTGTTGATGCCATGGCGCAGATGGTCAAGGATGGGCGCCCGGAACTCTTGCCCAACATGATCGACATTGAGGCGCGCGAGGTGACATTCTCCGACGGCGTTACCGAGGCGAGTGCCATCAGTGATGTGAAGAAAAAGACCGGCGACATGCTGGCGCAGCTCTGGCGCGTGAGCAAGAAGTTGCAAGCGAAGTATCCCGCCGATGTAGCGAAGGAACTTGCCAAGGGTGGCTCGTGGGCAAACCGCAGTGGCTTTGGCGACGTCTTCACCTCAGTGATGTCCGATCCGTTTGGTTGGCTTGATGCGAACCGCTCGCGCTTGGTGGTTGACGATCTGGGCGATGGAACGGCGGCGTTCACTATCGACGGTAAGCAAGTACTCGGTGGCACGCTCGCGATGCGTGAAACGTCCGACGGCTGGCGCATTGCCGTTCCGGTGACTCTCATCCGTGGCAGTGGCTATTTCCCGGAAACGCGCGAAGAGTGGGCGGTGTTGGCGTACATGATGATCGCCGTGGAGAACGCGCTCGCTGACTTTGAGAATGAACTTGACACTGGCAAATTTAAGAACTTGACCGCTGCAAGCGAGCGCGCCGGGCGCATGATTGCAGAAAGCGCCGTGGCACAAGGCATCATCTTTGCCATGATGAAGCAGAAGGGCGATGGGACCAAGGCAGGCGCGCCGAGTGGTGCCATTGAACTGAAAGTCGGGAAGGACTCAGTGCAGATCGGTTCGACTGGTGATGTGCAGAAAGACCTTGGCCAGGCCGGGGACATGATGCGCAAGCAAGCAGAGCCGTAATCGATCAGAACATCACGAAAGTGATCAGGACGAAGATCGGTATCAGAATCGCGCCCGACCACAACATGTAGCCAAAGAAGGTTGGCATTGGCACGCCGTCTTCACGGGCGATTGCTGCCACCATCAGGTTTGGTCCGTTACCGATGTATGTATTTGCGCCCATGAATACTGCGCCGCAACTGACGCCGCCGAGCAGAGCAGGGTCGATCACCGCGCCGGAATAATGGATGCCGTTGGTGATGTCCTGCGGCGTCACCGTCCGTGCAACATCGGCGAACACCAAGTAGGTGGGCGCGTTATCAAGGAAACTTGAAAGCAGCCCGGTGGCCCAGAAGAAATGCGCAGGCGTTTGCACACCCAGCTGCCCGCCGCGATCAATGAGCAATTCAAGCGCTGGTTGCATGGCAAGGAACAGTCCGCCGAACAGTGCAGCGACCTCAATAATTGGACCGAATGCAAAGTGATTTTCCTTGCGTACCGCGCGCGGCGTGAGCATGAGGCTTGCGGCTGCGCACATGAGCATGATGCCCTCGCGACCGCCTTCGGGAATCGTCATTCCAGTTCCGAAGAACGACACCCGCGAGCCATAGCACGTTCTGCGCGCCAGAGATGCGGATCACCGGGGCGGGTGCGGCGCTCTCGTCCATGTCGGCTGATTCGGGGGCAGCGCCTTCCTTGCGTGCAAAGAAGGTATCTGTTGCAAAGAACACGGTGAGTAGCAGCAGATTGGCGATCAGCCATTCAGGAAAGAGCGTGAGTGTCCAGTTGAATGGAACGCCACGCAGGTAGCCCAAGAAGAGTGGCGGATCACCAATTGGCAACAGCAGTCCACCGATGTTGCTGACAATGAAGATGAAGAAGATCACCACGTGGACTCGGTGCTTGCGCTTTCCGTTGGCGCGCAACAGCGGTCGAATGAGCAGCATGCTGGCACCCGTGGTTCCAAGCAAGTTGGCTATCAATGCGCCCAAGGCCAGGATGGCGGTGTTGACGCGCGGCGAGCCCGGAATGTGCCCGGAGATCAGGATGCCTCCGGAGATCACATACAGCGAGAACAGGAGCACGATGAACGGAATGAACTCGGCGGCGGCGTGCAGTGCGGCTTTGGAGGCGCCCGAACCGCCCTCCAGGGCACCAACGATGGCGAGGGCGACGATCCCGCATCCTGCCGACACGATGAATTTGTTACGGTTGGACTCCCACCAATGCGCGGTTTGCCTGAGAAGTGGCAGTACGGCAATGGCGCCAAGGAGCGCGGCGAACGGAATGACGGTCCATGTCGGCAGGTGCACCACGGCGGACGCAGCGTCCGTGGCACCGCCGCTACTCAGGTCATTTGCGGCATATGCGGTGCTGATGGCATGGGCGGCGTGTGTCGCAAGAAAAGGACTCATGGATGGGCAGGGTAGCGGGGCGTTCGGAGGCGGTGGAATGTGCCCGGGGCGCGCAACCGCCACGCCGCTTCGCGGTACCGTTCCCTGCATGGAGCATTGGTGTCAGAATCGTGTTTCCCGATCGTTCGCTGTCATGGGCGCTTTCATGGGCGCGGTGGCTGCATCGATGGCGAGTAGCGGCCCGGGGGCGCCGCCGACCGTTGCGCCCGGAGCGGCTGCACCAGCCGCTGTTGCGCCATCGACGGGCGCAGGATCCACCGCTGCTTCTGTTACACCCGCGTTCACGGACACCGTTACTGGCACTGCGATCCGCGTCGACATGATGGCTGTTCCCGCATGTGATGGCGCCGCTCCGTTCTTTGCAGCGCGTACCGAAGTTCCGTGGGAACTCTTTGACGCGTTCCTCTACCAGCTTGATCAGAAGGCGGGCGCAAGTACTCCGGAGAGTGATGCAGTCACGCGCCCGACCAAGCCGTACGTTTCGGTGGATCGTGGGTACGGCCATCAGGGTTGGCCCGCGATCTCCATGAGTTCAAAGGGTGCAGTGCAATTTTGTGAGTGGCTCTCCAAGAAGACCGGCAGAACCTATCGATTGCCAACCGTTGCCGAGTGGCAATGCATGGCGAAGCAGACTCCGGTGAGTGTCGACTCAATCACTGAGAGCGCGTGGACCGCCGCCGATGCAAAGAATGCATCACACAAGATTGGCTCCAAGAAACTTGATGCGCTTGGTATTGCAGACCTCTGGGGCAACGCCGCGGAGTGGTGCGTTGCGGCGGATGGCACCTTCTGCATTCTTGGTGGTTCGTTCAAGGACAAGAAGATCGATCCTGCCGCTATGAAACCGATCCCCGAAACCGAGGATTGGAACGAAAGCGATCCGCAGTTTCCCAAGAGCGTGTGGTGGTTAGTGGATGGTCCGTACATTGGAATGCGCGTCGTAACGAACGATGCCAACACAGACATGAAACCCGCGCCCAGTGGCGCAGTGCCTGCAGCAACGGAGAAGAAATAATGACTACAGAACAGACCTCGGGCGGCATTACTCGTCGCGATTTCGTCGCCATCTCCTCTGCAGCAGGAATGGCAGCATTCATTGCACCCTCCGTGCTCGGCGCGCAGGACACTGGCAGTTCTCTGAAGCCGCTCAAGGTGGCGCTGATTGGCTGCGGCGGTCGCGGTTCAGGTGCTGCAAATCAGGCATTGAAGGCAGACAAGGGCGTAATCCTCTGGGCGGTTGCCGATGTCTTCCCCGATCGCATGGACAGTTGCCTCAAGCAGTTTGAGAAGCATCCATCGAAGGATCGCGTGCAGGTGCCGGCCGAGCGCCGCTTCTCTGGGTTCGATGGTTACAAGCAAGCGATCGCATCAGGTGTTGACGTGGTACTGCTCTGCAGCGCGCCGCACTTCCGACCGATGCACCTTGCCGAGGCAGTCGCTGCGGGCAAGCACATCTTCTGTGAGAAGCCCATGTTCGTTGATGCGCCTGGCTACCGCAGCGTGGTCGAAAGTGTCAAGGCTGCCAAGGCGAAGAACATCAACTTGATGTCGGGCTTCTGCTGGCGTCGATCGGCGCCAGAGGCGGCCACGTTCGCTCAGTTGGAGAAGGGCACGCTGGGCACGCCGATGGCGATGTACAGCTGCTACTACACCGGTCCGCTGGGAACCAACAAGCGCCAGCCCGGCTGGAGCGACATGGAGTTCCAAGTGCGCAATTGGCAGCATTTCACTTGGCTTTCCGGCGATCAGATGGTGGAGCAGGCGGTGCATTCGGTGGACAAGGTGAACTGGTGCTTCCGCAACGAGCCGCCAAAGAGCGCCGTCGGAATGGGCGGGCGCCAATTGCGTGAGGCCATGCCGGAACGCGGCGATGTCTATGACCACTTTGCCATCGTGTACGAGTGGGCCGATGGTCGCCGTGCGTTCTTGAATTGCCGGCAGGAGCCAGATTGCTACTTTGAGAACACCGATTGGATCGCGGGCACGAAGGGTCAGTGCTTCATCAACGGATGGGGTCCGACGCATGTGATGAAGGATCCCGCGGGCAACGTCCTGTGGGAATACCCAGCCGATGCGCCCAAGTCTGACATGTATCAGAACGAGCATGACGAACTCTTCAAGGCGATTCGTGACGGCAAGGTCATCAACGATGGCGAGTGGATGGTGGTCAGCAACATGATGGCTGTGCTTGGCCGCATGGCGGCGTACAGCGGGCAACAGGTCACGTGGGAGCAGGCGATCGCCTCGACGGAATCGCTTTCGCCCAAGCAGTACATCATGGGTCCGCTGGAGATGCCGCTCGAGAAGAAGCCTGGGCAGTACAAAGTGGTGTGATCGATGGCGGAGCACCCCGAACTACGTAGCAAGGATCATCACATGACTGACAGCACGCCACATTCGCCGAATTCATCGCCCAGTCCGACGCGCCGTAGCTTTCTTGGAACGAGCGGCGCTCTCATGGCTGCGGCCATTGCCGTGCCGACGGTTCTGACGCGGTGTCGAACGTTGGCAGACACGGTTCCGCCGCCAAGCCCCAGTGAATCAAAGGGCAAGGCAATTCGCATCGGCGTCATCGGCTGCGGTGGCCGCGGCACGGGTGCTGCGTTTGATGCGCTTAAGGCGAGCCCGGATACAACGATCGTGGCGCTTGGTGACCTGTTTCCAGATCGCGTTCAAGGTGCTGCGGCTGGACTTGCAAAGAATCCGCGCGGCGTGGTTCCAAGTTCCGCGTGCTTCTCAGGCTTTGATGCCTATCGCAAGGTGCTCGCTACCGATTGCGACATGGTGATCCTTGCAACATCACCGGGATTCCGACCAACGCACTTTGCAGCAGCGGTTGATGCTGGCAAGCACATCTTCTTTGAGAAGCCAGTGGCGGTTGATCCAAGTGGAATTCGCACGGTGCTTGATGCATCCGCGCGCGCTGCTGATCGCAAGTTGTGCATTGTGACGGGAACCCAGCGTCGACATGAGCGCTGCTACATCGAGGCGATGGCCAAGATCCAGGATGGCGCGATCGGCCGGCCAATCGCTGCGCGTTGCTATTGGAATCAGGGTGGTCTGTGGAACAAGACTCCAGATCCGAAACTCTCAGAGATCGAGAACCAAATTCGCAATTGGCTGTACTACACCTGGTTGTCAGGCGACCACATCGTTGAGCAACACGTACACAATATTGGTGTATTGAATTGGGCGATGGGTGGCGCGCCACTTCGTTGTGTTGCGACCGGTGGTCGCCAAGTTCGCACCGAGCCAGCGTTCGGTGCCATCAATGATCACTTCTCTATTCATTACGAGTATTCCGACGATCGCCTGGGCGCATCCATGTGCCGCCAGCAGGACAATACGGACGGGAAAGTAGAAGAGATCATCTACGGCACGGAAGGCACCATGCTCACCACCAGCGGCAGCGCACAGTGCCGCGGCCGCAATACATGGACATTTGCAGGTGAGAATCCCAATCCGTACGTGGTTGAGCACGTTGACTTGCAGGAAGCGGTTCGTGGCAATGCGCCTTACATCAATGAAGGCAAGCGCATTGCAGAAAGCACGATGACTGCCATCATGGGCCGCATGTCCGCGTATACCGGCAAGGATTTGGAGTGGAGCGCGGCGCTTGCTGACCCGATGGATCTGGTGCCGAAGGACCCGAAGCCGGGCCCGGGCATGGTTCAGAAGGTGGCGATGCCTGGACTGGCGTGAACACGGAGCGCGGGTGTCGGCCAGCCTGCGCTGGTCACTACCGGATGGCGTTCTGTTTCATAGCGCCAGCGTGCGCTGGTGCTTGGCAACTTGGCAAGCAGGGCGAGCCCTCGTTCTGGACCCATGACGGAGAGTGCGGTTGCTAATGCATCGGCCTCGACGCCGGTGCGTGCCACCACTACCACCTCAACACGTGTAGTGAGCGGTTCGCCCGTCGCTGGATCAATGATGTGGCTTCGGCGCGTGGTTGTTCCGCCATCGGCGGCGGTGGTGGTTCCGCCATCGGTGGCGACGTCCATATGCTGAAATCGATCACCGCTGGTGGTGACGGCTGCATTCGCTAGTTCAAGCTTGGTGTGCCACGGGTCATCAAGGTCAATGCTCCATCCCGCGCGTCCGGGTGGAGCATCACTCACCGCGATGTCGCCTGAAAGATCGATCAAGGCACTGGTCACGCCGCGTTCCCGCAGCACCGCGATTGCAGCATCGGCGCCGATTCCTTGGCCAATTCCGCCGAAATCAAGTTCGAGGCCGGGTACGCGTGCGGCGTACGTACACGCGGCTTCATCAAACTGCACCTGTTGCCATCCGCAGCGCGCGCGGAGTATGAGTAGCTCGGCGGCATCCGGAACGCGGCCATCGCTCCGTGCCGCGCGCCATCGCTTGGTGAGAGCGCCGATGGTTGGATCAAATGCGCCGTCAGTCATGCGCGCGTAGTGGAGCGAAGCGCTCAGTGCGGTTGCCAGATCTGCTCCGACAGTCGTCTGCACGGCGGCCAACGAAGGAAGCTGACGAGTTTCGCTTGAAGGCATCCAATCGCTCAGTGCCTCTTCAATGTGTGCGAGACGCTCGAACACTGCGCGCGCTGATTCGTTTGCCGATTCTTCGCTCTGCGCATAGAACACCACGCGACACGGTGCGCCCATCACCATGCGTGAGAACTCAAACTGGTTGTCCGTGGTAGCGATTTGCGTCGCCACGCCCTCATTGCATTGGCATGCACTCAGCGCGCACACGCCAATGACCGCACTGAGAAATTGCACAAACAGTGTGGCCGTTGTCATCACCACTCTTTCTGCATTATGACGATGTTTCTCGCTGGAATATGGCATATCCACTCCAGATCTTGCGCGATGGAACGAAAGGTTGCCTCGCGGTAGAAGGTGACATGGGTGGGGTCGCGCCGATAGTGCCAATTTGCAAATTGCTCATCATCGGTCTGAAAGTTTGTCATGATCGCCAATGTTCCACCTGGCCGGAGCAACCGATCAAGTTGCTGAAACTCTGCGCGCGGGTGATGAAAGTGCTCCACTACTTCAGTGCAGGTAATGAAGTCATAGTCCCGCTCCAGCGGATCGGTGTCCGGAAAGAAGATCGGGTCATAGATCTGCATGGTGTGTCCGGCATCACCCAAGATCTGTGCGAGCGCTGGCCCTGGTCCGCAGCCGTAATCAAGACCCTCCTGCGCAGCGGGCAGTCGTTTCAGAAGTGGATCGGAAAGTCGCTGCAGGAACGCGCGGTATGCCTTGTCATTCGGATCATTGTTGTGCTGCGCGTAGCGCGCGTGTTCCGCAACACGGGTCGGAAGGTGCTCGTCAGCCAAGAGCGTCGCTTGGCACGTTCCGCAGCGCCAGTACGTCAGCGTGTCAATCACCGCAAGTGTGCGCAGCGTGCGGCGCCCACACACCCGACATCCGTGCAGCGGTGCCGCAGGGAGCGGCGCCGCAACGGGTGCTAGTACTGGTCGGGGTTTCGGCGTTCGAGGTTCGGGCATGTGGTGGATTGTGTCATGACGCGAGCCGCTTGGCAGCGTGGTAATTTGCCACCCTTGACACCCACGGCACATATCCTCGGCGCAGGCGGAATTGGCATCGCCGCAGCGGCTTGCCTGGTTCGCGCCGGTTGGTCGGTGACCATGGTTGACGCAAACGCTGCCAAGGTTGCTGCTGGGCGCGCTGCAGGCATGGTTCTTGATGATCAGCCCCCGATGCGCGTGGACTTTGTGAACTTTGAATCCTGGAGCCCGCCCGCAGGTGCCACGGTTCTCCTGTGCACCAAGACCTTTGACAATGCTGCCGTTCTTGAGCGCCTGACCGATGAGCAAGCGCTGCTTCCCATTCAGAATGGCTTCGAACCCGCCCTGGAGCGTCGCGTCCATCCCAGTGAAGCGATTGCCTCGTTTGTTTCCGCGTGCCCAGCCGACCGTCCAGTGGCGCGGATCACACGAGCGGGTTCATTGCACATCGGGGCGCGCCGCTCGGTCAGCGCCGAGGAGGTAGGGCGTATCGCGGCGTTGGCGGCCGCATTCCGCGCGGGCAAACTCTTCGCGGTGGAACACGTGGACGACGTGCGCCCGTTTAAGGCAACCAAACTGATGTACAACGCGGCCATCTCGCCGCTTGCAGCCAGTGCTGGCGTTGACAACGCCGGGCTACTGACCGACCCGCTCGCGCAGCGTCTGTTCTTTGCATTGCTGCGCGAGAACTACAACATTCTCCACGGCGTTGGACAGCGTCTGGAGAAGATTGGTCCATTCCATCCAACCACGGTGATGCGGATTCTGTCCACGCCCTTTCTTCCCGGAATCATGGGCGTCTTCTTTCGACCGTCACTGCGCGGAACGTATTGCTCGATGAGTCCCGACATGGGAAGCGGTCGGACTGAAGTCGATGCCTACAACGGTCACCTGGTGCGTCTTGCCGGCAGTAACCCATGCCCAATCAACCGCGCGGTGATTGCGATGGTTGATCGCATCTCCACTCGGCGTGAGGCGCCATCGCCTGCACACCTGCAACAGCTGGCTGCGTCGCTTTCGAGCGGAGTATTTCGATGAATGTTGTCACTGGTGCAGCCGGATTCATTGGATCCCACCTGGTTGATCGGTTGCTTCAAGCAGGGGAAGCAGTGCGCGTGGTGGAACATCCGGCTGCCGCTGTTGAACATCTTCCGCTCAAGAATGTGGAACTGGTGCGCGCTGATATTCGCGATGTCGCTGCCATGCGCGATGCCACACGGGGGTGCAAGCGCGTCTACCACCTTGCCGCGGACCCAAATCTCTGGCGCCGTGATCGCCGCGAGTTTGATGCCATCAATCATGTTGGTGCATTGAATGTCATGCGCGCGGCGCTTGATGGTGGCGCAAGCCGCGTGTTGTATGTGAGTACCGAGAGCATTCTGACATCGGGTGAACCCGGATCGAATCACCCATCGATTGAGTCGGCGCGATTCCATGAGGAAGACATGATCGGTCCGTACTGCCTGAGTAAATTCCGCGCAGAGCGCGCGGCGTTTCAGCTTGCAGAGGCTGGCAGTCCAGTGATCGTGTGTAGTCCCACGCTGCCGATCGGGCCAGGGGACCGCAACCAGACGCCGCCCACCCGACTGGCCGTTGCTTTCTGCCGCGGCAAGATTCCCGCCTACCTGGACTGCAGTGTGAATCTCATTGACGCGCGCGACGTTGCCGATGGACTAATGCGCGCGATGGACCGTGGTCGGCCGGGAGTGCGTTACATGTTGGGTGCGCACAACACCCGGCTTGCGCATTGGCTTGGTGTGCTGGCGGGCATCGTTGGCCGCCCCGCGCCGCGCTATTCGGTTCCGTACCCGTTGGCGCTCGCGGTCGGCTGGTGCAGCGAGCGATGGGCGGACGCTGTTTCGCACCGGATTCCGATGGCCACCGTGACCGGCGTTCGACTCACGCGGCGAACCATGCACTTTGACCACTCCGCCACCCTCAAAGAGCTGGGTTTGGCGCCACGATCGGTTGAGGGAGCCACCCGGGACGCCGTGGAGTGGTATCGCCAGCAGCGCTGGATCTGAAAATTCCCGCACCGCATCACAATTCGATATTGATGAAATACGGCATTACTGCCATGGCGAGGCAGGCGATGATCAACAGAATGTTGTTTGGAATAAAGTAGGGCACCACGCACAATCCGATGCCGGAAAGGAGCGGAATGAGTTTCTGCTGCTTCTTGCCGTAGATGAAGTACGCAGTACCAAGGACGCCCGCAAAAATGCTGACGGTGAGTGAGGTGGCGTCCATGGGATTTCCTATCGCTCAGTTAGTTTGATCACTCGAACGTCACTTCAAGCAGACTGACATCATCTTCAAAGTCGGTACGTTTGCCGATCAGTCGGCTGCGGGCGATCAATCGTTCTACGGAGCCGTCACCCTTACGAACTTCTTCAGAAACGTTGGCAAGGAAGGCTTCCAAGGCCCAGCACGAGCCGTCTTCCTGCATGATTTCGTGGATACCGTCGCTGTAGACGAAGAGTTGTGCTCCTGGCAGCAAAGCCGTTGTTGCGGTGCCGTAAGGCGCGCCGCTGAAGGCGCCAATCATGGGGCCGCTGATGTCTTCATTGCCACCAAGTTCTTTGTCCGTGCCGCCCGGGGTGTACAACAACGCAGGTGGGTGACCTCCGCTGGAGTACTTCAGTTCCCGACGTGACAGGTCCGCCACGCCGTACCACATGGTGAAGAACATTCCGTTGTGCTTACTCATCGGAAACATTTCGTTCAGTGCTGAGAGCACCGCGCCCGGATCGCCAAGGTCGGCGCCGCCAAGTGCGTTGACCTGCATGGCGTTCATCACGCTCACCGACAGCAGCGCGGGACCGACTCCGTGACCACACACGTCGAGCAGGTAGATGGCCATGCGATTCTCATCAAGCCAGTGGTAGCCGAAACTATCACCGCCGAGACTTGCAGAAGGAACGAACGCCCATCGCGTGCGCACACGTCCTTCAATTGGCTCTGGAATCAGGCTCTGCACGTAATGCGCAGCACTATCAAGTTCGGCGCGCAGTGCGTTGAAGGCTTCGTCGCGTTCCTTCTGCGCTCGGCTGGCGCGGGCGTGGTATTGAATGCGGGCAATCAATTCCACGGGATTGGGCAACTTCACCAAGTAATCGTTGGCGCCGCGCGCAAACGCGTCGGCCTTAATGGATGGCTCTTCCTTGACGCTCAGCACAATCAGCGGGATGCGTGCCAGTGCTGGATCGCGTCGATACGCGCTCACCAATTCCAACCCGTCGGCATCGGGCATCACCAAGTCTTGCAAGATGACGTCCGGGTTCACCTCGGCAACCTTGGCCAATGCCTCGGATCCCTTGATGCACGCAATCAGTTGGATATTCGGATGCGGCAGCAGCATGCGTCGCACTGCTTCTGCGATGATCGGCTGATCATCCACAATAAGGACGCGCATCGGGGTTTCATCAGCGACTCCTGCTGCAATATTCATTTGGTAACTCCTGGTCGTGGTTTGTTGAGGGCGGCAGTGACTGCCGGGCCGATGTGTTCAAGTGCCAAGGTTCGTTCCGCGGCACCGCTCTGGCTTGCAGCGCCGGGCATTCCCCAAACCACACTGGTGGCTCGGTCTTGCGCAAAGGTACGCCAACCGCTGTTTTTGAGTGCCATCATGCCCGTCGCTCCGTCTTTGCCCATCCCAGTGAGTAGAACGGCTGCGCCGGTACGGGAACGAACGAGCGCGAGACTTTCAAAGAACACATCAACGGATGGGCGATGGATCAGTTCCGGATCACCAGCGACGTACTCCAGAGTTCCACCGGCCTTCATGATCATCTGCTGGGCCTCTCCAGCCACCAAAATTGATCCTGGGACGGGACGATCGCCTTGCCGCGCCAGCACCACCGGCCGGCCAGTCTGTGACGTCAGCCATTGTGCGAGTCCCGGCAGGAACGTGGCATCCATGTGCTGCACGATCACAACGGCATAGGGCAGCGTGGGCGGCAGTGACTTCAGAAATGTTGCCAGGGCCTGCGGGCCGCCAGTACTAGCACCGACCGCCACCAAGAGGAACGGATCATGTGGATGATGTGGCTGGTGTGGCTGATGTGGATGATGCGGCTGGTGTGGAGCATGCGCATGGTGCTCCTGACTTCCGGTGGGCTTGCCGACTATCGCTGGCTTGACCACCGCGGTCACCCCTGCGGTCGATGGCGCGGCTGCCGCAGCCCGAAACTCTGAAGAGGTCATCTTGCGCACCGCAGCGATCTTGCCAAGGAGCGCTTTGTCTCCCTGCGTCCCGGTACTCCCAAGACGCGGTGTATCCACGGCGTCAAGCGCGCCTGCGCCGATCGCCTCATAGACACGCGACGCATTGCCTTCCACCGTGGCAGTCACCACCACAATTGGGCAGGGCGCATCGCGCATGATCAGGCGCGTTGATTCCACCCCGTCCATGACCGGCATGATCAGATCCATCAAGACCAGGTCGGGGCGATCAGCCTTGGCTCGCTCCAGCGCTTCAGCGCCATCGTTGGCCATCCAAGCAATCGCCACGCCAGGAATCTGCGTCACGACGCGCCGAAGCGCTTCGCGCGCCATGGCAAGGTCGTTGACAATTGCGATACGAAAGGGCACTGGGGGAGATTACCGATGAAGGAGAAACAATAAGGCGGTGATGATCACACTAAGCGTTGCCGAGTACAAGCGAGTCAGGGCGCTCCAACAAGCTCGGTAACTGTCGCAATGAAACTCTGATCTTGGAAACTACCCTTGGTCAGGTAGGCATTTGCTCCGGCGTCCATACCGGCTCGTCGATCTTCATCGCGGTCTTTGTAACTAACCACCGCGATTGGAACATGAGCGAAGCGTGGGTCTGATCGAACCAAGCGCACCAGTTCGATTCCATTCATACGCGGCATGTCGATGTCAGTGACCAGCATGTCAAATCGTCCGGCGCGGATCTGGTTCCAGGCATCCATTCCGTCCACCGCTACTGCGACGTCATAGCCTAATCGGCTCAGTAGCTGCCGCTCAACTTCGCGCACAGTGATGGAATCTTCAGCGACCAGGATGCGTTTGGCAATGCGGCGCGGGCCTGCGGTGGCCTCGGAAGCGCCCATACCGATGAAGGTTCCTTCAGAGAGTTGCTTACGCAGTGCAGCGAGGGTGTCTTCCACGTCAACAATCAGCGCGGGCGCGCCATCGTCAAGGATGGCAGCAGCAGAAATGTGCGGGATCTTTCCAAGTCGCGCGTCCAACGTTCGGACCACCAAGTCTTGTTCGCCGAGGAATTTGGTCACTACCAGGCCAACTCGGCCCTGATCGTCGCCCAAGATCACCACGCTGGTGGCGTCATCGCGCGGCGTTTCTCCCAGTCCAAAGAGAGTGGCTCCGTCAAGTAGTCCGGTGGCCTCACCGTCAACGTCGCACTGCAGTCGACCCTGGATCACCGTGATGGCGCCGCCGCCGACGCGGAGTACTCGTTCAATACGAGCCAGTGGGAATGCATACGGCTCACCGGCAACTTCCACCAGCGCTGCGCGCAAGACGCTCAGCGTGACGGGTAGCTGCAGTGCAAAGGTGGTCCCAGTGCCAACGCGGCTTTCAATGCGAACAGTTCCCGAAGTGGAAGTCACCATCTGGTGCACCACGTCAAGTCCGACGCCGCGTCCAGAAATCTCCGTCACTTGCTTGGCAGTACTGAACCCGGGCAGGAACAGGAAGTCAAAGAGTTCGCGTTCGCTCAGGCGTGCCGCAAGATCGGCAGTCTGCATTCCCCGCTCAACCACTTTGCGGCGAATGGAATCAGCCTCAATGCCCTTGCCATCATCAGTGACGCGCACCAGCAACTGGCCGGCGTGATGCCGGGCCTCAACCACGATGCGTGCTTGCTCGGGCTTACCACTTGCGCGGCGCTCTTCGGGCATTTCAATGCCGTGATCGACGGCATTTCGAATGATGTGATTGAGTGGAGCCTCAAGGCGGGCCAAGATGTCGCGGTCAACGGGAACGTCGGCGCCGACAATATCAAATCGAACGCTCTTGCCCAGCTGGCGGGCCACATCACGCACCATGCGCGGGAATCCGGAGACGCCCTCGCCGAACGGTCGCATGCGGCTGCCGATCACTTCGTGATACAGCGCCGTGGACACTTCTTCGGTACGACGGAAGAAATTCTCAAGGTCAAAGATTCGATCTGCCAACGATGCCTCGGCGCGACCAACGGCATCGCGCGCGATGGCGATGCGTGCTGGGTCGCCGCGGCGCATGGCTGCCTCAAGCGATTCGCGTGCGCGCGTCAATTCGCCGCGGACTGCTCCGAGTGCGCGTCGCAAGGCTGGCGATCGGCGACCTTCAACCATTGACTCGCCGGCAAGCTGCATCATGCGGTCGAGGTTGTCAGCATTGACGCGAACGGCCCGCGATTCCGGGGCAGCCACCGCAGTGGGCGCCGAAGCGGTGGGCATGTCAATGGTGGGAATCGGGCGTTGCACAACGGCGTCCACGCGTCGCGGTGCGG
>JBBAOD010000011.1:2245-3948 GCA_040401635.1 Phycisphaerales bacterium | reverse complement strand
TTCATGGGCAACGGGCACTGCTTCAACTGGCGCTGCTGGAGGTTCAACTGGGGCGGCTGCCACGGGCGCGGCGGCAACAGGCGCTACCGGTGCTGGCGCAGGCGCGGGCTCCGGCGCGGCTGTCGGCGCAGCGGAGAGTGCAATCGTCAGCGTATTGATCTCGCTTGCGTTCTGCGTACTCCACTCTGGTAGGTCGGATTCGTTCTGTTGAGAAATCCGTTGCAGCAGATCGGTTCCTTCAAGCAGTTGATCAATGCGTCCACGAGTGGTCCGCTCCTGACCCTTCTGAATTCGAACCAACGCATCTTCCATATGGTGGGCGACGGCCACTGCGGCATCAATGCCCACAATGCGCGCTGCTCCCTTGATGGAATGTGCGGCACGCATGAGCGGCACAATGATGCCAATGTCATCCGGGGCGCTTTCCAACTTGAGCAGACCGTCACTCAGTGCCGCGCAGTGGGTGTCAACCTCTGCGCGAAACAGTTCGTACATTGAGAATCCACCAAGATCGCTCATGATGTGGCTCCGCGGAAGATGGAGAACAGGCTGTGAACGTCAAGCACTACGGCTTCACCTTCGTCAATGCGGGCCAGCGCCCGCGCGCAACCGGTCTTAGCTGCGGAGATAGTCATTGGCGGTGCGCGCAGTGACTTTTCGTCAACATCAGTGACGCCCACAATGGAATCCACTTCAAATGCCCATCGCTCGCGGCCTTGCTCGGCCACTACCAGAATGGAGCGCTCGCGCTTGGCAGGGGCAGGAATTCCCAGGGCAGCCTCAATCGACATGCACAGCAGCAATTCGCCGTCGTGATTGGAAAGCCCGCGGAAGATTTGGTTACTGCGATGCGGAACGCGGTGGATGGTGCCCGCCGGAACAACCTTGGCAGCCTCTCCAGCCATGATGGCAAGAATTTCGCCGCCAGCACGCATGGCGAGCAAACTGATGCGTGACCGAGAGCGCTCGTCAAGCGGTGCGGCAAGCGCAGCGGTGGCGCGGTCAAGGTCTGATTCGGTCAGTGGGCGAGTGAGCAACTGCTCCAATCCCGCGACGGCCGTATTTGCTGGCTTGACTAATGACAGTGTGCGATCTTCACTCATGATGTTCCCTTTGCGGCGCGGGCTCGATAGCGCTGTGCCAGTGCGGCGTCGCCGCGGCGATCAGCCAAGATTGCCAGATGTAGCAGCGCTTCGACATTCTGTGGATCCAAGTACACCACCTGTCGCCAGGCACTTTCGGCTCGTGTTGAGTCGCCGAGACCCAAGTGAACGGACCCCAGTAATTCCATCAGCGCAAGCGAGCGATCACCAGTGGAGTGAATGCGCTCGGCGATATCGGCAGCTTGGCGCAAATTGCCCGCATCGGCGGCAGCACGCGCACTCTGCAGCATCTTGGACTCAGTGGACGCGTTTGAAGTAACCGGCGCAGGAGTGTGAGCGGGTGATGGGGCGTTGGTGGAAAGTGGTTTCGGTGCTGCCGGAGTAGCTGGTCGTGTTGGGCTTGTTTGCGTAAACGGCGCGCGCTCGCGGTCCGCCCATCGATCCGATTGGAATGGCTCTGGTGATTTCAGAGCAGGGCCTGCAACGCTTCGTCGCGCGAACGCAAACGCGCCTGGTTGTCCGCCCTGCACTGTTTCAAATCCACTTTCAAGACCAAAGAGCGCTGGTCGCTCTGCGTGGCCGAGATACAGAATGCCATCG
>JBBAOD010000011.1:1357-2235 GCA_040401635.1 Phycisphaerales bacterium | reverse complement strand
CAGAACACGGCGTCAAAGGAACCGCGTTCAAGTCCAAACAAGGCCGCGGGTGCAGATCCCTCGCGCAAGTCAACACATGCACGCGCTTCTTGAGCGACGCGAACATTGTTGGGGAGCACCGTTACATACTGCTGTGCCCAATCGGGAATCTCACCACGTGCTGCCATGCGTCCAAGATCGCCGGACCGTGCGCGTTCCAACGCATCCGGGTTTGGGTCGATGGCCAAGATGTGAATGTCATCCGGATGGACGCCGGCAGCAAGCGCGGTAGCAGCAATCGAGAATGGCTCGGCACCAGTGGCGCATGCCACTGAGAGTGCACGAACTGGCCGGCGTGCCTGGCGCATGAATTGTGCGCGCAACGTTTCGAACGAAGACGGATACCGAAATAGCCACGTCTCTGGCACGGCAATTTGCTCGCGCAGTTTGCCGAATTCAGCGCTCGAGCGCGCCGCTAAGTCGGCATATGCATCATCACTTGCAATGCCAGTGGCGCGGCGACGCTCAGACACGATGGAGCGAATAGCCTCGGGCGAGGTGAGCGCCGAGTCAAGGTGGGCGGCTCGAAGGAGGTCGCCGATTCGCTCCAATGCGCTCACGCTCCGTCCCTCGGAACGAGTGCAGTGGCAGGGGCGGACAGTTGCGGATACGTCTCAGCGAGTGCCCGAGCGTCAAGCCGTTGTGCTGCTTGACCCTGGTGCTGCAACACAGCGCCCAACCACGCGACGGACTGTGTTCCTGCGCCCCAGGCACCGGACTCTTCCAAGTCTGCGGCGTCCTCAATACGATCGACAGCCATCGCAAAGCGTGCTCGAGTTCCCTCACCGAACCCCGTATCAATGAGCAGAATACGTGCGCCCAAGGTTCGCTCTACGCCG
>JBBAOD010000011.1:0-1347 GCA_040401635.1 Phycisphaerales bacterium | reverse complement strand
TACGCCGGCGACGCCTGCAAGCAGGATGGCCGCATCGACGAGCGGCACAAATTCGCCGTGCACGTCAATGACGCCAGTGATCCACGGCGGTGCACCCGGAACCGGGCGCGCACGAACCAATGGATGCACGGCCTGCACCCATGCCGCATCAACGGCGTAACGGTAATTGGCGACTACAAAGACAAAGGTGCGCATGGGTTCTCGATTCAGGCGCGGAGTTGGAAGGCGGCGATGGCGGTCTTGAGCATGCCAATGGAACGCTGCAGGATGTCGGACGCGCGACCGAATTCCTTGACTGCTTCGCCGGATGCCTTTGCGTTGCTGGTGAGTGTGGTCATCGCCTCAGAGATTTGCGTCGCACCGGATGACTGACTACGCATGCCTTCGCGCACAGTGCCAAAGCTGCGGCTTGATTCATCAACACTACCGATGATGTCAGACATGCTGCGCCCGATGGTTCGAACGTCAGTCACATTGCGCCGGACTTGCTCGCTGAAGCGGTCCATTTCCATGACTCCGCTGGAGACTGCGCCTTGCATCTCTTTGACCATGCGCTCAATATCCAGGGTGGCTTGTCCGGTCTGATCGGCAAGGCGTCGGATTTCTCGGGCAACCACCAAGAATCCGCGGCCGTACTCGCCGGCCTTCTCGGCCTCGATCGCGGCGTTTACGGAAAGCAGGTTGGTCTGCTCGGCAACCTTGGTGATGGTGGTGACAACCCCGCCAATGTTCACGGCCTTCTCATTGATGGCGGCCAGTCGATCGGCTACGCCAACAGTGGCATGATCCAGCGACTGCATGGCGCCTTCCATGGTCTCCAATTGCACGCGACCGTCTTTTGCCAATTTAGAGGTTGAGGTAGCGACATCGTTCACGTGGTCCATTTCACGAGCAAGTTCCTGCCCGGTGGCGTTGATTTGTCGAACCGCTGCAGCAATCTCCGCGCTGGTTGCACCGAAGGAGGTAACTACTTCGTCCTGCTGTCGTGCCGTGCCAGAGAGCTCAGTCGCTGTGCTGCTCAGTTCCACGCTCGCTTCACGCACCTGGCCGACCAGTGAGTTCAGATCATCGGTCATGCTGTCGAGTGCGCGGAAGAGATCGCCGGTTTCATCTGCGCGGGTGGTATTGGTGGACAGTCGAGTCAAGTCACCGGCGGCCACTTGTTCTGCGGCCTTGGCAGCAAGATCAATGCGCTGCGCCTGACGCCGTGATGGGAAGTAGATGACTGTTGCCATGATCACCAGCCCAATGGATGCCATTGCTGCGCCGCGGTATGCGCTGCTGATGATCGGACCGGTCACTGCACTCTCCGATATAGCTACCACGGCCATCCATCCACCCGCTGCA
>JBBAOD010000010.1:11896-23132 GCA_040401635.1 Phycisphaerales bacterium | reverse complement strand
CGCATTCCTGCAAGCCTGGGTTGAACAAGGCGCCATCGGCGTGGCTCTCCTGACTTGGATGCTCGTTTCCTGCTGGCAAGTTTCTCGCCGTGTCGCAGACGATCTGCTCCGCGCCACCCTCTTGGGAATGATCAGTGTGTGGGTATGCAATGCCATGACAGGAGCGCTGATCACGTCGCACGTTGCGATGGCATATCTTGGACTGATATTCGTCACGGCGACCGCCGTCACCACGGCGGTATCCACTTCGCATCGAAAGTAACCACTGCCCATGCCGCGCGACAGTGCAACTCCCGCATGCCCTCCGGTCTTACTTGTCGGCTTTAATCGCCCGGACTTGTTGAAGCGCACTATCGCATCGATCGCCGCCGCGGCGCCCGCGCACTTGTACGTGGCGTGTGACGGAGCACGGCCCGACCGTTCGGGCGAAGCAAGCCGTGTGTCCGCCGTGCGCGAACTGATGCTTGCACCAAGTTGGTCATGCACTGTGCAAAGCCGATTCCTCGACCGGAACCACGGCTGTATGCCCGCGGTCAGTGGCGCCATTGATTGGTTCTTTCAGCATGAAGATGCAGGCATCATCTTGGAGGATGACTGCGTTGCTGACCCGAGCTTCTTTCCGTTCGCTGCGGAACTACTTGCGAGCTACGCAACGGACGGACGCATCGGAGCCATCAACGGCAGCGCATTTGCCCCCGCACACCTGCATTCCAGCGATTCCTACTGCTTCACGCGCTATCCAACTCCATGGGGATGGGCCACGTGGCGAAGGGCGTGGAATCACTTTGAACGTGACCCAGCGGATTGGAAACAAGCGATCGCCGCGCCGGACTTCATCGGCCAGTGGTGCAGCCCGCGCGCGGGCGACAAGTGGCGGCGACGAATGTTGTCTGCGCTCACGGGTGCAACATCCTCATGGGCGTACCGCTGGCACTACGCCATGTGGCGCCATCACATGTTGGCCATTGATCCGCGCAGCAATCTGATTACAAACATCGGCTTTACGGCGGAAGGCACGCACACCACCGGATCATCGCCGTGGGCAAACCTGCCGTTGCAAAGCGTGGAATTCCCGCTGCGCCACCCAACTTCGGTGGTGGCTGATGATCACATTGATCGATTTCTTGAACGCTGGAAATTCAAGTCTGGACCAGCACTTACACGGCACTGGGATCGCCTGCGTTGGAAACTGGGATTGATGCGCTTGGCTGAAGCCCGCGGCGAGCATGCGAAGCGCCCGCAATCATGACAGTGCTTGACAGGCGCCAGCCGCCGTCGTGGAACCACCAGCCACAGCAGCGCGGCGCATGGCATCGATAGCGGCATCGCCGCGCGCCAGCACCAAGTCAGTGGCGCGGTCCTTCGCTACCGTCAAGCTCTGGAGCTCTGCGGCATTCAAGCGCTTCACGTCGTTCCAATCGCGAAACTGCCAAACGGCATACTGCTCGCACAATTGGGTGGCCACGCGGGAAAGATCCTCGCCGGCATCGCGCAGGCGATCAGGGCAGTACTCCACAATGGCCAGCGCTGACGCCGTTGCATCAATCACGCGCGAGAGCCCACGCAAGACCCGCAGGTCAGCGCCCTCGACATCGATCTTGAGTAGTAGTCGATCACCATGTGGGCTAATGCACTCATCGAGGCGAACCGCGGGGACATCAATCACCTGCCAGTCCGCCGCGCGAAGGGTCGGTTGTACGGTGGTACTGGTACCAGACCCTCCGCTACTAAGCCAGAATCGAATGCCTGATTCGGATCGATCTGATGCCGCAGATTCGATGATGGTGAAATTCGCCCGGTCCGCACGCTTTGCAAGGGTGCGATGAATGTATGGCCAGATGGATGGGTTGGCCTCAACACCAAACACTGCGCAGCCAGCCGGATAGTGTGCCCCGAGCGCACACTCACCATAATTGACGCCAACATCCACAACGATGCTCGGGGAAAATTCACTCACGGCACGAGCCCAAAACCGCTGCACTGCCGGCAGTCGATTGGTTGCAATCGCATTGAGCAACATCCGGCGCACTCGACCATCAAGTGGGTTGACTTCAATGCAACACTGAGTGAGTGGCAACTCCACCTGCGTTGGATTCAGCGTGCCGAATACTCGGCGGATTCGAAGATTGCGGCGGAAGCGATTGAACATGTTGTGTGAGTTACAACTGAAAGGACGATCGAAGGTGTACCCGAATCACTGTGGCTGAACATTGTTTGCCGTGCCCGATCGCCCCGCCATGCCGGCCAGTCCCACCCGCTGTACTGCCGACCAGAAATGCCGAACCGCCGGAAGGTCGAGCATGCGCCGGACGTACTCCGGATGGCGCGCCACCACACTGTGCAAGCGCTGCGCGAGCTCCGGCGGCGACTGATCCTCATTGAGATTGACACGCCCGACATCGGCAATGTCAATCCCAGGCACCCAAGCGCGTAAGGCCGCGGTCTTGTTCTGATCGCCCATGTCAGTGCGGAGGATCAACGTGTTAAAGCGTCCAGAAACGCGATGTTTCCAGCCTAATTCCGTGTCAAATGGTTCTGCCAATGGGTCAAAGCCCATAGTCGGCGCGAACTCGCGCTGCCACCAAACACTTGAAGCGTCATGTGTAAAGGTTGCAAAGAATCGCCGTGCCAATTCTTCTTCCGGCATCCAACGCGCACTGCGCCAATGCGTGCGCAACCAATAGGCGCGTCCAAAATATGTGAAGTTACTGATGTTGAACGCAACGGGATCGCGGACCAGCGAGACCACCCGAATATCGCCCGCATGTCGTTCCAAAAATCGCTGCGTGGCGCGCTGCTCAATCGCCTTGTGACGCATGCCGCTATGCGCTGTGCTGAGCCGTGTACCAACGCCAGGCCAGAAGAACTCCGGTTGCACGTGGTGAACTTTGATCACCGTGAATGCATCGCACGCTTCAATAGCCGCCGCAACGCTCGTTGAAGCAGTCTTGGGCGCGCTGTACACCATTAATACGTTGGGGCGGCGCTCCAGTGATTCTTGCAAGCGACGTTCGTAGCGCCGCTCCGACTTGGGGAATCGCAGCGCATCTTGTACGAATCGAAATGGGGTGTTGATCACCTCAGCCACATCACGAATTTGGGCTGCAAGGGGAGGTGATCCAACATGGCAGGACATTCTCCCAAGACTACCGCGCAACGGCGCTGCCATCTATCCATCAACTATGAGCGCAACCCCAGGCGAGTAACCAAATGTGTCAACTACCCGTCAGGCCGTGCTCGGGTTCCTGTTGATTTGCAAATGTGAGATCTTGCATCAACTGCTTGCGAAACTGCTGCAGCAGTAATTCGCGCCGCCGAGTGATGCATTCTGCGTTTTGAACAATCAATTGCTCAAGCAGCCTTGATTTAGTTGTATCGCTGCTAGCGCCGGCTATGACAGACTTCAAGTCACCAAGGCCGATGAGTGGCTTGAGGTAAGTCATTGCCAGCCCTTCAGCCCCTGATGTCTTGCCTTTGACTAAGTACTCGGAGAGATTTAAATCCAACAGGCATGACGCATCTGAAATCGCTTTTCCCAAGGCTTTGTCTGAGATTCTCGAATGTCGAGTCATCGATAAATCCAGGCTTCCCGCGATCCATAGTGGAAGCAACTTGGGATACTTCACCAGAAATATCCAGGCCGCTGGAAGTCTGAATCGCCGTAAGAGATTTTCAATCCCAGACTCAGGCTTTATCCGTCCAATGATCTGAATTCGAATGCCTTGCTGCCGGAGCCACGCGCAATCTTTACACAAGTCTGCAAGGCTTTCATAGTCGCGCCGCTGAGAACTAATTTCCCCGACCACGGCGATGGCTATGTTTGTGTTTCCGATTGGTACTCGGTCATCGGCGAATGCATCATGCATTCCTATCGCGGGCATAATGAGCGTATTGCGAAACCGACCTGGAAACACCGATCGACAATAGTCAGCTGTCTGGGTGCTCAAAGAAATAACCGATATCTTCTTACAATCTTCAGGACTTAACCTCTCAATCAATCGAGCGGCGTCGGCATCAGGATTGTGAATGACGATGTAGATGAGCTTGTCAAGACTGAGCGCACGCTTGACGAGCGTAAACATGTCTTGCATCCGGGCGTGCGCTCGCGCTGCGTGTTGGGGCTGCTGCGTTGTTTTTGGCGCTGGAGGCACGGTGCCTATGAAGATGGCGTCGGCGCCTTCAATGAGCGAATCCGTCTCCGCGGAATTCTGAGATAAAGCGATTTTAAATGGAGTGCTGTTTAAATCAGCGGCAGCCTTTAGCCTTTCAAAACTCGAACCTCCAATGCGTCCGATGGCTTTTTGAATTCCCATACGTGGCGAGATAATCGTTGTTGGTATCTGCAGCTCAACGGTGTGCTTACATATGGCAACGAGGACTTCCAAGTGAAAGGTCATGAACTCGATAGCAACTATGGAACGTCCGTGGCCAATTCGAGTGCGAGGGCTAATTGGGGCTTTGCTCAAAGTACTGTGCTAGTAGGTAAAAATTTAAAGACCACCCGCGCTTTTGCTCAAGCATATCGAAGTGCCTTCGTCACTATTCTCCCTAAAATTACCACTTTGTCTCTGTCTCAAGAAGGCACTTTGTCTTACTCAGGGTGTGTCAGCGCTACTGCTTACATCTATCCTGCATCCATGACCGCACCGACCGCCACCGAAGGCGGGCAACCATTCGACCGTTCACATCGAGCACGACTGCGCCGCGTGGGAACCGTTGTTGGCGTGCTGCTGGTGGGTGCGGCGGTGATTGCCGTGTGGCGCAATCAAGCGATCGGCGACTCGCTTACGCGCGCGGTGCGCAACCCCGACTGGATTGCACTTGCCGCCATCAGCATTGCGATTGTTGCTAATCAGTTGCTGACTTCCGGCGTCTTCTGGATACTCATGCGCCGGCACGGAAGTGTTGGATTTCAAGAGATGAACCTGCTGGTAGCCACCAGCACACTTGGCAACTACGTGCCCATGCAAGCGGGCAGCATCGGCCGAATGGCGTACCACCGCACCGTGAACGGCATACCCGTGCGCACCAGCCTGGTGGTGATTCTGCAAGCAATGTCCGCCACTGCGATCGCCACCTGCGCGGTCGGCGCCGTGGCGGTGCTCGCTGCGGGCGCGGGTGCGCCGTGGTGGGCCGCCACCCTGGTCCCGGTGGTGTGGGTACCCCTTGCGATGGATGCCCAGTGGCGACCGTTTGCAATGGTCATGGTGCTCCGCAGTGTTGAAGTACTCGTGTGGGCGGTGCACGCTTGGGCCGCCTTTCGACTCAGCGGCTGGTCCATCGAACCATCAACGGCGATCGGCGCAGCGTTGGTGGCGTCTGCCGCCAATCTGGTGCCGTTCATCGGCAATGGGCTTGGTATCCGCGAGTGGTCCGTCGCCTTAGCCGCACCGCTGATCGGCGGTTATGAACGTGATGCGGGACTTGCCGCCGAACTGACTGGGAGAGCCGTTGACATTGCGTTGGCCATCCCGTTCGGAATGATTGCGTTTGCCGCCCTCATCAAGCGCACACACACGGCGTTGGCACGCGTGGATCGCTAAACTTCCGTCAATGCCAATCCATGCGAGTACTTGCTTCCCCGGCGCTTGTGCTGTAACAGCGTTGGCACTTGCGATGGCGCCAGTAGCAACTGCGCAAAACGCGACTGCGCCGGAAACTCCGCAAACGACAGCGGGAGCTATTGGGCCTGCTACCGCCGCACCGCAAACTTCGGCAAACGCTCCGGACTTTCAGACCAGAATCAAGCAAATGCTCTCGGCGGCGTGGCTCGCTGACCTCTATCCGTTCACGCGCGATGCTGACATTTCTGACGAAGGCTATGAGGCAGGCTTGGCGCTCGCCCTTCGATGCGCGCGCATGGCGCCGGAACGTCGCCCCGCATGGGACATGGTGCTGCTGCTTGCTGATCAAGTAGAGGGCGGCACGCCTGACGAAGCACGTGTCGCGCGCCGCGAAGCGCTCGCCGCACTTGCCAAGCTTGATCCATTTGATGATGCCGTGCGCCTGTCACGGATTGCTGATGCTATTGAAGCGCACCCCACCGCAGACGCGCGCGTTCGTGCTTACGAAGCAATACTCGCCCCGCAAAATCGCGCAGCGCTTGGTGCACCAACTACGGCACGACTGGCGTACCAACTGGCTGCTTTGGAGAGCCGCATCGGAAATACGGAATTGTTCTCGCGTTGGCTTGCCGAAGCGGTGAAAGCGGATCCGAGTTACCCAACCGCCGCGCAAGCTGCCGCGGGCTATTTCCGCATGCGAGTGGCTGATCCGGCAGCAGATATTGAACTTCTCAGCATTGCTGTCGAAGCCAACCCGCGTGACCTATCCACGTGGAGTGCGCTGCTCAGCGTGCTCCTTGACGGTGGTGCTTTCAAGTCCGCCGAGCGCATCGCGCGCATGGCGATCGCTGTTGCAGAGGCCGAACGCCGCAATGAGTTGGTCTACTCGTTCACTGGCGATCTTGCCACCGCACTCTGGGGTAGCGGGCAACGCCAAGAAGCATCGCACGAACTTGATCTGCGCATGAATCGCCTGACTGAGGACTACCGACGGGTCATCTCGCTGATGGATCCATCCATCACCAACGAGCGTCTCGCCCGCGAATACCCGCCCCTGCCGTCAACTCTTTCGATCGCGATGCTGGGCATCGCACAGAAAGATGGCGACACCAAGAAGTTCGACTCACTCTTGGAGCGTGCCCTCCGCGGCACCGATGCAGAGGTGAAGCGCGCCCAGGATCAAGGCGGTAGTACGGCCGATGTTGGCTCATTCCTCCTGCAGCGAGCGGTCACCTTGCTGCTCTTTGGTAAGGACTTGAGCACCGTCCCTACGCTTCTTGAAGATGCAGTGAAGTCCGGCGCACTGGGCGAGCAAGGCAAGGCCCGCTTCGATGCCATGCTGGCGTGGCGCCAAGGTAAGGCGGAAGTTGCACTCAAGGCGCTCGAACCACTACGAGCCAACGATCCCCTGGCGCAGTACGCCTATGCATCCGCACTCGCGGACGCCAAGCGCACCGCTGACGCCATTACCGAATTCCGCACCATTTCAGAAACACACCTTGGCACTTCCCTGGGGTTGCTGGCACTCGACAGACTTTCTGACCTCCTTGCGCAACCAAAGTTGGTGGCTTCACAACTATCCAAGCCAATTGCGGAGCGCGCCGAAGTACTCAACACTGCGTTGGCGAAACATCTGCCAACCACGCTTGATGAGATCATTGATCACCCGTTCCGCGCATTGTCGGTGGAAGTAAAACCATCCGCCATGCTGATCGGACCCTATGAGTCGTTCACGTTCGGAATCCGCATTCGCAATAGTTCACGGCTACCCATGGCGATCGGTGGCGACGCGCCGATTTCCGGCAAAGTCACCATGCGCTCCGCTGCACCGCGCCCCGGCGAAACCGATGCCGCCGAACTGCCGCCCCAGCCGCTCCTGATTGATCGCCGCCTGCGCTTGATGCCGGGCGAGGAAATTCTTGTCACTGTGGACGCGGACCTCACCGTGGTTGGGCTGCTCCTCAATGTGCAGCCGCTTGACTCGCACCTGGTGAATGTTTCAGTGGTCTCCAATCCATCCACGGCCTCGGGTGGCCAATCGCCTGGTTTCTTGGGGAGCGTCACCGGCGCGCCGCCCATCCAATTCACTGGCGTCACCATCAATGAAGCGTGGGTGAAAGATTCGCGCACCTTGGTACACACCGCGGGCAGCATCGAAGCGGTGACACGGTTGGCCCTGTTGGTGCATGCCGCCGCAGACCCCACATTGCTCCCGGAATCCATTCGTGGCGATACCGCGGCGCTTTGGAAAGACATCGTTGATGCATGGAAAGCCATGCCGGAATCTGCGCAGGCGTGGGTCATTGGTGTGATTCCACAAGACACCCCTGCCATGGCTCCGCTCCTTGATGCAGCGCGATCAAGCACATCAACCACCGTTCTCCGCAGCTGGGCCATCACCCGCGTTGTGGACCCCAAAGACCCGATGCTTGACGTGTGCCGCCGTAGCGGCGACCCGGAACTAGCAAAGCTCGCCGACGCAGTGCAATGGGTGGCGGACCGCCGAGCCAAGCGTGCCGCTGATGAAGTTGGTCTTCAATCAGACCGCACTCGATCCATGCCCAAGGACAGTGGCGCGGGGAGCGGTCGCTAGTGACGATGTTCATTGTGCGCCGACTGGCGCAACTTCCGTTACTGCTGCTCGCCATTTACACACTGACGTTTGCGCTGGCATGGATTGCGCCCGGAAATCCATTTGATGGAGCAGAAGGTCGCCGCCCATCCCCGGAAGCGCAAGCCGCCATGCGCGCCCAGTATCGACTGGATGACCCGGTGGGTTTCTACTTTGACTATTTGGGTAAGGCGAGCGGCATTTCATGGGTGATTGGGAAAGCGCCGCGCCCCTTTGATCTTGGCCCAAGCCTCAAGAACCGCGATTGGTCCGTGAATGAAATCATCGCAGACGGCGTTCCGGTTTCACTCACCATTGGACTGACCGCCATCCTGTTGGCGCTTGTCATCGGCCTGTGTGCTGGTGTGATTGGCGCACTGCGCCCCGGCTCGGTGGCCGATGCTGGCACACAGTTGCTGGCGGTGATTGGCATCAGCGTTCCCAGCTTTGTCACCGGCGCAGTGCTACTGATTATCTTTGCCGCCAAGTTGCAGTGGGTGCCCATTGGCGGCTGGCAAGGATTCCGTAGCCTGATCCTTCCGGCATTTGCACTCAGCCTTCCGTTTGCCGCGTATGTGGCACGGCTCGTGCGTTCCTCAATGCTTGAACAAATGTCTGCTGACTACATGCGCACCGCTCGCGCCAAGGGATTGAGTCGCCGCCAAGCCGCCATGGGGCACGCACTCAAAAACGCATTTCTGCCCGTACTCAGTTACCTTGGGCCAGCCACCGCCATTGCAGTCACCGGGTCGTTTGTTGTTGAGAAAGTCTTTGCCGTTCCCGGCATTGGTCAGCACTTTGTAGATGCGGTACTTGGAAAGGACATCACCCTTCTGATGGGCGTGGTGCTGGTCTTCAGCACCGTGGTGATCCTGATGAACCTACTGGTTGATGTCCTCTATGCGTGGATCGATCCGCGCATCCAGAGCGGACGCAGTTAACGCGGCGCCGACATCTGAATATTGGAGAGACGCTGATCGAACGATGGGTCGCGCGTGATCCCGCGCACACGCACTGGGTCAAAGAGCAGTACGGTGGCGTAATGGGTAATGGGCAAGATCGGCATGTCCACTTCAGTCACTAGGCGCTCTGCATCAGCGAGAATTGCTAGCCGTTGCGCCGGGTCCGCCTCAGCGGCGGCGCGGTCCAGCAATCCATCAAACGCTGCATTGGAGTAGCCGCGATCATTGTTGCCGTCGCCGGTGCGGCACAGGTCAAGGAATGTGGTTGGGTCGGGGTAATCGCCGTACCAGCCGCCGCGGGCAATCATGAAATTGCCGGAGCGCAGGTCCTCTTTCATGAACTTGGAATCCTTGGAAGTCAGTTCAACTTGCACACCGAGTTCGTTGCGCCACATGTCTGCCATCGCCAAGGAAAGATCGCGATACCGCGGGCTTCCGGTGGAATACAGCAGGTTTATCGTTGGGAACACCGTGCCGTCAGCCAGCTCCAGCTTGCCATCACCGTTGCGATCAGCCCAACCTGCATCGGCAAGTTCCTTACGGGCGAGCACCACATCGTGGCCAAGTCCGGTTGGCGTCTTGTATCCCACCACCCCGTTGGGCGGCACCAAGGTGTGTGCCACGGGCTCACCAACGCGGATCACGCGATCAGCAAGTGCTTGCTTGTCAACGGCGAGTGCAAATGCACGCCGAACACGCGCGTCCGCGAACGGATTGAACCCGCCGCCCGCCAGTGTGGGTCGACAATTGAAGCTGTAGAAATCCGTGCCAAAGTTCTGCACAACATGCACGTTGCGACGCTCGCCGGCCACTGGTTCCGGAAGCGCAGCGAGCGCCTCATCAATACTTGCACCCGCTGCACGGAGCGCGTCGTATTGCGAGCGGTGATGCTCAACATAGAGCGCCGCTTGCTCCGCCAATTCCACTTTGTATCCAACGCGGACATCGGACACCCAATCGGCGCCGCCAGCATCAAATGCCAGCACGGCGGTGTTGTTGTCCTCAATGGGCAAGATGTCAATGCTGGTGACCGTCTGTAGCGAGTGATCCCAATGAAATGGGTTGCGCACCAACCGCATGCGTCGCTTGTAGCGCCAGTCCTGCACCATAAATGGACCGTTACACACTAAGTTGCCGGGCTTGGTCCAACGTGCATCAATCGTGCGTCGCCCGGACGCAACGTCAAATCCACTGAAGCGCTCAGCCGTTGCTTGATGTACTGGCGCCATCACCGGAAACGCAATCACCGAGAGCCAGTATGGAACACGCCGACGCAGGGTGAGTTCAATGGTCCGTTCATCAGGCGTCTTGATGGCTACTACTTCGCGAGCTTTGACCATGGCGGCTGACCACAACTCCTGCGCACGCGCTTCGGTGCGATCAGCGTCGGGCAGCTTGGCGTATTGGGCGAGTTGCGCGGCACGGAAGTCCCACAGCGCTTGTGCACCCGCTATGTCCGCCACAAATCCCGCGTAATCCGAGGCGAAGTCCGGCAGCATGGCACGCTGCCACGCGGCAGCAAAATCCTGCGCCTGCACCGCATCGCCGTTTGACCACCGCGCATCCGGACGCAGATGAAACGTCCACTGCAGCCCATCCGGCGATACGTCCCACCGCTCGGCAGCGCCAGGCTGCACGCCGCCGTGATCAGCGTCGACCACTACGAGCGTCTCGTAGATGGCGCGCCCCAGGCGAATGTCCTGCTGCCAACTCATCTTCTGCGGGTCGAGGGTGAATGCGTCGTTCGCCTGCACCATGGTGAAGTCTGCCCGCGGACCCGTGGCATCAAAGGATGCAACGGCCAGCAGAATGATCGCAATGAGAATCACCGGTACGGCAAGCTTCATGGCTCTTGTATAGATCGGACACAGGCGGCAATGTGATGCAATCCGTAGACTTTCACCCGTGCGCCCCGCCCTCTCCGTCCTGATGTTCGCCGCCGCGTGCCTGACCATGGTGGGCTGCGCCGCCGATCCGGCCCCGCCCGTATTGGCGTTCCCGCGTGCTGATTACGAACGCGTCTTCGATGCCGCTGTTGAAACCGCCCGCGTGTACCGATTTCGACCGATGATCACTGACCGGGAACTGGGCGTGATCGA
>JBBAOD010000010.1:0-11886 GCA_040401635.1 Phycisphaerales bacterium | reverse complement strand
AACCGATGCGCGCACCGCCGGCTCCATGCTTGAGCCGTGGCGCACTGACAATGACGGCATTCAAGACATGATGGCGCACACGGTGAACTTTGAGCGCCGCCGGGTGCGGTTCGAATTTGTGCCGGAGGCCTTCAGCACACCCACTCCTGCGGCTGATGCCCGAGCGCCAGGCGCGGCTATTCCTGGCAGCGTTCGCGCGGAGGAACGCTTTGACCTGCTCACCACCAAGGGCACCATTGAACTGCGCGCGTGGGTATACGTTGATCGTGGGTTTAAGCCGAACCAGCAAATCGGGCGTTGGTCAAGCAGCGAAACCCATGTGTCCACCGACCCAACCATGACACAGGACCGCGAGGACGAATCCACCCGGATTCCCACCGAGTGGACCCCGATTGGCCGTGATGTCCCATATGAACAGCGACTGATGGTCAGTATCCGCGAGTTGCTGGCAACACCGGCACCCGAGGCGAAAGCCGACAGCGCTGCAACCGTGCCCACCCCCGGCGCGGACACTCCGCATTGACACGGCTTTCGGACACGGGGTACCGTTCGCTGTTCAACCTGTTCGCCGTTCCGCCCGAAAGCACTCCAGCCGATGCTCCTGAATTCAGTGAAGTTCTCATCCTCCGCACGCATCACAGCGATTGTCGGAGCGCTTACCTTGGTCGCCGCCGCGTCGCCAGTCTTGGCGCAAGCCGACGCCATCCCGCCGGACCTTGTGAACGTGAAGCAGGCGCTCACCGCTGAGCAACGCAAGTCCGTGACGGAATTCGTCACCAAGGCCGCCGAGCGATTTGCCGAAGCTGATCCTGCAGGCGTAGTGGCTATCCGAACCAAGCTGGTTGACCAGATTCGCCAAACGACGGTGAGTCCAAACTTCCGCCGCGATTTTGGAATCGAATTCGTCAAGGGATTTGCAAAGTTTGCCGAAGGCACCGACTCAATGCGGGCCACCAACGCCTTCATCCTGGCGCGATTCATCGCTACCGCCGAAAGCATCGACTTTCTGATCGACAACCTCGATCCGGACAACCAACCGGAAGTTGCGATCCGCATCGCCGCGAGCGCGCAGTTGCCCAAGGCACTTGATGTGGCACCGCTCTCTCCGCCGCAGTTCGATGCGATGACCAAGCGGATTGCCGCCGTCCTCAAGAAAGAGCGCAACTGGGTGGTCGCTGCACACGAAGTGGAATCGATCACGCAGATGCTCCGCGAGGAAGCGCTGACCCCGCCCCAAGCGGAGGTGATTGCCATGAGCTTGGCTGCCACCATCAACGATCTGCAATCGCGCGTCGCTGCGGGTTCTGATCCGCAACTGATTAATGCCCTGCAGCGTGCGCTGCTCGCGGTGCGCAATCAGTTGTCCGGGATCGCGGGTTCAGCCCGAACCAAACTGCTGACAGCGATCGCGCCTTCCTTGGACTCCCTGGTCAAGATGAAATCCACGCCACCGGCGGGTATTTCTGACGGTCACCTCGAAGTGACTTTCAAGGCCGTGGTCAACACCGCCGGGCTGCTCCAGAAGGTCACCACCAGCGGTGGTGCCTAAGGTTATTGGACTTACGGACCTACTTTGGGTGTGATTCGCCACGGATTCCGTCACAGAGCACTTTGCGGGCATTCGATTAGTGCCGAATGCAGACAAAGTCCCTTGACTCAGGCGATCCTCCCCCCCACTATTGAGCGTACAGAACGTGAGATCCCCATTGAATCCCGCCGGCATGCGCTCCTGAGCCACCACACTTTCTCGCTCGACCACACATGAAGATGCCAGCCCAGTTTCAACGCCACCCACGCGCACGAGTCACTCTCATTGTTGGCGTGAGCGCGATGTTCGCCGCAGGTGTTGCAAGCACGGTGGGTGCATTCATGGGCGGCCCACCAGGCCAGACACAAATCCCAACGACCGCCGAGGATTTCCGTCAGCCCGGAACGCAACCGAACGCGAACACCGATCAATTCACCGCGGTCATTTCCAGCAACAATTGCACGTTCTGCCACTCCGACTTCAGCCCAACATTTGCGCCGTTTGATACGTGGGTCACCAGCATGATGGCGCAGTCGGCCCGCGATCCGGTGTGGCACGCCGCGCTCGCCGTAGCAAACCAAGACGCCAACCTGTCCGGCGAATATTGCATTCGATGCCATGCGCCCGGCGCGTGGCTCGGTGAACGAAGTGCCACGGGAACCACCGTGGAATTCACCAACGATGATTTGGACGGCATCAACTGCCACTTCTGCCATCGCGTTGTGAATCCAGAGCTCGGCGCGTTCAGTGCTGTTGGCTACCCCATTGCAGGTCAGGACCCAGATCCGGATCCTGAAGTGCTCTCGCCACTCGCCGCAGCAGGCCTCATTCCGCAGGGTCACGGCAACGCCCGCTACATCGTTGATCCACGCGATGTGCGCCGCGGACCGTTCAGCGACGTTCCCATCAACTTCCACGGTTCATCATTCTGGGGCGAACCAGTATGGCTGATCACCAGCCCATTCCATTCCAAGAGTGAGTTCTGCGCTACGTGCCACGATGTTTCCAATCCGGTGTTCACCAAGAACGCCGCCGGGCAATACGACCTGAACGCACTGAACACTCAGCATCCCACGCAATTGCCTTCGCAGATGTTCCCGGAGCAACGAACCTACAGCGAGTGGAAAAACAGCACCTTTGCCACCACCGGCGTTGAATTTGCCGACGGTCGATTTGGCGGAAGCCTCACCGGTCCGATGAAGTCGTGCCAAGACTGCCACATGCCTGACCAAGTCGGCGGCGGCTGCGTCTTCTGGGATACCGGCGACCCATTCTTCACGCGCCAGAACATGCCCGCGCACTCCATGGCCGGCAGCAACACGTGGGTGATCGAGGCTGTTGCGTACCAAGCAGGTGGCGACGCGGAATCACTGGGGCTCACACCAGAGCGCATTCAAAATGCCAAGGCACGGACTGTGCAAATGCTCCGTGACGCCAGCGACCTGGCCTTGACGCAAGAGGGAAGCAACCTGAAAGTGCGCGTCACTAACCAAGGCGGGCACAAACTGCCGAGCGGTTATCCCGAGGGGCGCCGCATGTGGGTGAATGTCAAATTCCTCAATGCAGCCGGAGTGCTGGTGGCAGAACGCGGCGCTTATGACCTGAGTAGCGCCACGCTCATCACTGCCGACACTAAGGTCTACGAAGCACGCCACGGAACTTCCCCGGCAGTGGCCGCCGCCGCCGGCATACTCCCTGGCGAGAATTTCCATCTGACCTTGGCGAACACCAAGTTCAAGGACAACCGAATTCCGCCACGCGGATTCACCAACGCTGCGTTCGCTGCCGATGGCTGCGGACCAGTCAACTACACCTACGCTGACGGTCAATATTGGGACGACACCCTCTTTGCCATCCCAGCCGAAGCGACGCAGGCGGTGGTGACACTGAACTACCAGACTTCAAGCCGCGAGTACATGGAGTTCCTCCGTGATACCAACACCACCGATACCACTGGGCAGACTGCGTTCGACCTGTGGACGATGTTTGGCAAGAGCGCTCCCGTTGATATGGACACGGCCGCATTGATCTTGGTTGCTGCAAATCCGGCTGACCTGAACGGCGATGGCGTCGTGAATGGCGCAGATCTTGGCATGCTGCTGGGCGGATGGGCTCAACCCGGGCCCACCGACCTCAATCATGATGGAACCACCAACGGTGCTGACCTTGGCGTGATGCTCGGCAGTTGGGGCTGATCCCTAAGATCCACGTATGTCTGTGACGCGCTGGGTCTCTGATCTTGGCCCCACCAATCCCATCATTTTGCGCATCGTTGCCAACGGCTCGCGCCGGACGCGCCACCTATGGATTCGGAGCGGCTTTCTGGCGCTGCTGATGGTGGCACTGCTCTTTGGAATGGTCGGGCAGACCTCGTCGCTGCGTGAACTTGCGCAGCGCGGCGCCACCGCGTTCACCATGCTCTCCTTTGCAGAAGTGGCTCTCATTTGCGTGCTCACTCCGCTCTTCATGGCGGGCGCCATTGCACAAGAGGCAAACCCACGCACGTGGGAAATCATGTTGGTGACGCCGCTCAACCGCGTGCAAATTGTGATTGGCAATTTGATGGGGCGATTGTTCTTTGTACTGGCACTACTTGTCGCTGCACTTCCACTGATGATGAGTACGCAGTTCTTTGGCGGCGTTCCACCAACCGCGGTGTGGGGCAGTTTCATGATCAGCGCCAGCACCGCGGTGGTCGTGGGCGCGGTAGCAGTCGCGCTCAGCATTACTCGCAGTGCGGGCAAGCGCAGCGTGTTTGTCTTCTACAGCACCGTGGTCATCTACTTGTTTGCAACGTGGGCGGCAGACAGCGCACTGCGTGTTGCCACCAGCGCCGGCAGCGCCACCCAATCAACCACGGTCTTTACTCCAATCAACCCATTTCTTGCCATGGAATCGCTGCTGTTGCCGGCCACTTATGCGCCCATGTCGCTGGAGCAGCCTGGCTGGATTGCCCAAGCATGGATGATGCATCCAGCACGGAGCTACTGCGTAGTCACGTTGGCGCTGTCGTTGATGCTGATGGTCATGAGCACGTTCGCAGTGCGAGCACTGGGGGCACGAACCGTTCGAACACCGTGGTGGCGACGCTGGATGCAGAAGCCCGCGGCGGATGGGCGCGAATCGATGCGCGTTGGTCATAACCCAATCGCGTGGCGGGAAAGCCAATTGCGCGGCACCAGCTTGGCGGCACTGACTGGACGCTGGGGCTTTGTGGGAGTGGGCATTCTGGGCGGGCTGCTGTTGCCCGTCTTGCATCGCACCGGCGCTTTGTCAATGGACGGCTTCCGACTGGCATTGCAAACGGTAGTGGCCGCGGAGTCGGTGGTGATCGTGCTGACTGCGCTCAATATGAGTGCCACCGCGGTCAGTCGCGAACGTGAAGATGGATCACTCGACATCATCTTGACGACGCCAATTCAGCCTGGGCCCTACATCGCCGGAAAGTTGCGCGGCATCATTCAATTCTTGGCGCCCATGTTGATGGTGCCGACCGTGACACTGGCCGCATCGGCGATCTATGTGCTTGCTAACGGCATGGGCGTCTCGGGCGGGTCAGCGGTGAGTGTTGCATCCGGGACGGCAACGTTGGTGATTCCTGCCATGCTCCCGGAAGGGGCGCTTGAGTACCCACTGGGAATGTTGGCGTTCACATCGTTCGCAGTGATGATCGGGTTGCAGTGGTCGATCAAGAGCAAGGGAACCATTGGAAGCGCGGTGGGCGCCGTCTTTGCTACTGGCGTGGCTGGCCTGGTCCTTGGCCTGTGCGGTATGGCGGCCGGGCGGAGCATCCCGGCCATCGGCGCGTTTATGAACGCACTGACCCCCATCAACTTGGTGGCAGCCATTGTGACCCCAGAAGCGGTCGCTGATGAGGTCCTGCAACAGGGCGTGGCGACCTACCGAATCTTCCTTGCTGCCGGGGCGGTAACCGCCGGCGCGCTCGGTGTCGGGGTGGTCTGGGCGATGCACTCCGCGATGAAGAAGACCTTTATGTTCACTGTCCGGAAACTCGCTGGCACCGCGTGATCCCCACTTGTGATGTAGGGCATCCGTACTACACTTTAGCCTTCCACCCGACCGCTCTGCGCCGGGTTTCAACGGACGGAGTGCGGCTCACCAGCCGTTCCGACCGACCATCCGACGAGTGCTTGCGGACAGATCCGAAGTGCTCGAAGGCAACCGACCACGGCATGGGCTGCGGATCCGGTTGATAGATTCGACCGTGTATTAAGACCCTCTCGCCTGTTCAATCCAGCACAGCAACCATCGCGTGGAATTTCTGTTCACTATGAGCGAATACCGAACGAGCCCTTGCTGAATCGTTACTGAACACCGCGCGCCACATGCCTCGGCAGATGGCACGGTTGGGACTTGATTCATCGTCAATCGTTGGTCGACTGCAGTTTCTCTGCAGGTCGGAACGTCTGCTTGCGTCGTACCTCGTTGCATTCGCCGAGGAGGCGCTGTTATGCAGATCGAAGTTTGGCTGTTGATCCTGATCGTCCTTGCCGCGCCCGCCCTCGGTGCCGGCGTCATGTGGACCTTAGTAAAGCAATTCTCCACCCGATCCATCGCGCGCGCCACCAAGGAAGCGGAGAGCGTGGTTGCGGCAGCCCGAGCGCAAGCCGAAGCCCGCAGTAAGACCATTGAGCTGCAGGCTGAGAAGGCCGCCACCGAGCGCCGCCATGCACTTGACCGCGAGATGCAGTCCGCCTTGGCGGACGTCAAGGCGTCGCAGACCCGGGCAGAAAAGCGTGAAGAAACGCTGGATCGCAAGCTGGAGCAAATTGGGCAGCGCGAGCAAAAATTGGAATCCCGCGAGCAGCGGATCGCTGACTTGGAGAAGCGAACCACTGAATTGCAAGCGAATCTGGAAATCGAGCGCGCCACGGTTCGCGAACAAATCGAAAAGGTCGCTGGCATGACCATGGACGAAGCGCGCGAGTTGTACATGGCGGAAGTGCGCCGCCACGCTGACCATGACGCTGCGGTGCTCGCTCAGAAAATCGTTGAAGAAGCAGAACGCGACGCGCGCGACAAGGCGCGACAGATCACCTTGTTGGCCATCCAACGCTATGCAGCGGAGAATGCCACTGAGACCACGGTTCGCACCGTGAAGATCCCCAGCGACGACGTAAAGGGTCGAATCATTGGCCGCGAAGGTCGCAACATCCGAACCATCGAGCGCGCCACTGGTGCAGACATTCTGGTGGATGACACCCCTGGAGTAATCAGTGTGAGTTGCTTCGATAAGGTGCGCCAGGCAATTGCTGCGGAGACGCTGCAACGACTGGTGGCTGATGGTCGCATTCATCCAACGCGCATTGAAGAACTGGTGGCACAGGTCACCCGCGATATCAACGAGCGCATTCAGAAGGACGGCCAGGCTGCGGTCTTGGAAACGAACCTGCGCGGCATGCACCCCAAGGTGATCGAAGCGATGGGCAAGTTGGCATTCCGCACCAGCTATGGCCAGAACGTGTTGCGCCACTCGGTGGAAGTTGCGTTCTTGTGCCAGATGATTGCTGACGAGCTTGGGCTTGATGGAACGATCGCGCGCCGCGCGGGTTTCCTGCATGACATCGGCAAGGCGATGGACCATGAGATGGAAGGCGGACACCCAGCCATTGGCGTGGAATTCCTACGAAAGCACGGCGAAAAGAGCGAAGCGGTACTGAACGCCGTCGGTGGTCACCACGCCGACATTCCGGCGACCACGCCGTACACGCCCATTGTGATGGCCGCAGATGCCATCAGCAGTGCACGCCCCGGAGCGCGCCGCGAGAGCATGGAGCTCTACGTCAAGCGCCTGCAGCAATTGGAAGCACTGGCACGCGAGCATGAATTTGTAGATGAGGCGTATGCCATTCAAGCGGGCCGAGAGGTTCGCGTGGTGGTGGACGCCAAGAAGGCTGACGATGCGTATGCATTCCGCATTGCGCAAGAGATTGCCAAGCGTGTTGAAGAAGAGATGACATTCCCTGGCGAAATCAAGGTGACGGTGTTGCGCGAGGTTCGCGCAGAGGCGACTGCGCGCTGACATGCCGCAGACGCTGACCGAGATCAAAGAAGAGTTGGCCGCGCGCGGTATTCGGCCAAAGCACACGCTTGGGCAGAACTTTCTGCACGATCAAAACCAACTGCGAAAGCTAGTGGCGGCGGCGGCATTACCAGCAGGTGCGCTGGTCTTAGAAGTTGGCCCTGGAACCGGCACGCTCACCGAGACCTTGCTTGACGCTGGGTGCGAAGTCATTGCCTGCGAGCTGGACCGCGACATGGCTGCCATCGTGCGAACGCGCAACGCGCAACGCATGGGCGCAGGTGTCGGCTGTTTGACGTTGGTCGAAGCCGACTGTCTCGACGGGAAACACGCTATTTCCAAGCTCATTCTGCAAGCCCTGGCGGGTCGTCCATTCACGCTGGTTGCCAATCTGCCGTACCAGGCCGCCACACCACTGATTGCAACACTGCTCGAACGCCACCCAGAATGCCGGGGCCAATTCGTAACGATCCAGCGCGAAGTTGGCGACCGCCTCATGGCAAAGGCCGGCAGCGATGCCTACGGCCCGATCAGCGTAATGATGGAGTTGCTTGCAGACGTCGAGCAAATCGCGGTGCTCTCGCCCGGTTGTTTCTGGCCAGCACCGAAAGTAACGAGCGCCATGCTCGCCATTCGCCCGCGCGCCGGAGAGCGACCATGCAACCCGTGGGAGCCGTTCACCGAGTTCGTACAGCGCGTCTTTGGCAAACGGCGCAAACAGCTCGGGGCAATTCTCAACCGCGAATCAGTAGCAGCAGCCGGCTTCGACCCGATGCGCCGCCCCGAGACTTTGACCCCGGCCGAGTGGCTGACTCTGTTCGCAGCACAACAGTAAATAGGTGCCGTTCACCTCTGTCCCCATTTTCCAAGGGTTTGCCCTGCCTACCAACGGCGTCAACATCACGTTCTGCCGAAGATCATGACCTGGCCCGCAGGCGCCGGAGAGGATAGGGCCGCGCTCAGCGGCCATCCTCGTAAGGCGAATGCGGGCCAGTACGCAAGCGTGATGTCACAACGCAAGCCAGTACGCGGGCGTGATGCCACAACTCATACGAACCTATGACGCATCACCGCAACCGCAACCCCGCAGCCCGGTATCTCGCCCGTGCCTACATTTGCCTACGAGGCCCGAGATTCCGTTGGTGTCCGTGTTGCCGGCACGCTGGATGCCGCTTCGGAAATGGCCGCGTTGGCGGATCTGCAGTCGCGTGGGCTTTCGCCAACGAAGGTTGCTGAGCGCCGCGCTCCACGTTCGCGCGGTGTTGGTGCCCGCGCGTTGGCGAATTCGTATCGCCAACTTGGGGATTTGTTGCGCGCCGGGGTTCCGCTGTTGCGTTCGCTCCGGTTGCTTGGTCGTGGGAAGTCCAACGTTCGACTGGCGGCAACGTGGCAATCGATTGCCGATGCAGTGCAAGATGGTGAACGACTCGCTGAGGCGATGGCTCGATATCCCGGGGTGTTTCCTGATGTGCAAGTGGCCATGGTGCGCGCTGGCGAGCGGGGCGGATTTCTTGAGGATGTGTTTGCGCGTCTTGCCATCTTCATTGAGAATCAGGCGGAGATGCGCAGCAAGGTGGTCGGCAATCTGATCTATCCAGTAATCCTGCTGGCGGTCGGATTTGGAATTGTGATTGCCGCGCTGATCTTCTTTGTTCCCAAGTTCAAGAAATTTCATGTCAAAGGTGAACTGCCACTACCAACGCGATTTCTCATGGGTGTGAGCGATATCTTGGTAGAGCGCTGGCCATGGTTGTTGCTCGGTGTGGCAGTGCTAGCGGTGGCTGCTTGGTGGGCGTGGCAGCGACCGGCGTTACAACGTCGCCTGCGCGATGCCGAACTTCGTGTGCCGCAATACGGCGCATTGATCCGGGCGATTTGCGTGGCGCGATTCACGCGCGTACTTGGAACGCTTTTGGCAAATGGCATTCCCGTGTTACAAGCGATGACGATCGCGTGCGACGCTGCTGGACATCCGCGACTGGCGGAGAGCGTGGAGCGAGCCACTGAAGCTGTTCGTAGCGGCGAACAATTGGCGCAACCGCTTGCGGAGAGCGGGTTCTTTGAACCCGATGTTGTAGAGATGATTTCCGTTGGGGAGAGCGCCAACAATCTTCCGACCGTACTGGGCGGCGTGGCGGACACCCTTGAGAAACGCGTGGATCGAACCTTAGGAATTGCCGTGAAATTGATGGAGCCAGCCCTGTTGCTGTTCCTTGCAGCAGTGGTGCTCTCCATCTTCCTGGCGCTGGTGCTGCCGATGCTTCAACTTGGTGGTCAGGCGTAAGATCGGTGGTGTGAATATTCCCACCAACGCGCCGCCGATACAACCACACGCTGTCAGTACCAGTCCAAAGCATGGATTTTGGACTGGCTTCAGTGTTGGCTGTGCAGTTTCATTGGTGGGCGCACTGCTCATTGGTGTGATTGTCGTCATTGTTGCAATGGTCGATGGTCTGAGTTCAGCGCGTGATGAAGCACGTGCTGCATACGCAACGAGCCAGGCACAGCAGATTGCCGCGGGTCAGGCGATTGCCGCCGAGTCCGCTGCTGCACACGCCGCGCAGGATGCGAACGGTGGCATGGCAGACGGTGATCCGTCGTCGCCCGCGAGTCCACTGGCGGGTGCTGGCGATGACGCTGCTGATGATGCCGATGGAACGATGTCGGTCGAAGAGTTGGCAGTTAATAGTGCTCTTGAAAATGAGGATTACGACACCGCCGAAAAGGTGGCGCGCGAGTTGGTGGCACGCAACCCAGAAGATCTGCAGGCCCGCGCTCTGCTGCAGACGGTTCGTATTGAACGCGCGGTGGCGGCAGGGGACATTGCTTCCGCTGATGCTCTTTTGAGCGAGGCGCGTGAGTTGGCCCTGGAGCTTGATCCCTTCGCGGCGTTGGGCGTAGCTGATCTTTGGATTTCCGAGGGTGAGCCCGCTCGAGGCCTGGCAATTGCAGAGTTAGTTTTGAAGGCGACCACCGGAACGACCGACGACGCGCGTTACCTTCGCGGCTCGGCGCTGCTGATTCGTGGGGTCGCCAAGGCAGAGCTGGGCGATCTTGCCGGTGCCACGAAAGACATTGAGGAGTCCATTGAGCTTGCGCCTGATGAGGAAACCGCCGCGGAATGGCAGCAATACTTGGACGAGATCCGCGAGAAATCACGGTAGATCCGCGCCGGTACTCCATCGCCGCAACCCCCCGGACGCCTCCCGGTAAATACACCGAGCAGGAGATCACCCCCCAATGCGAATTACTTCAACCCGCCATCGCAACCGTCGCGCCTTCACCATCCTTGAGCTGCTGATTGTGATCGGCATCCTCTTGGCCCTGGGCGGAATTGTCCTCTACAACTTGAGCGGACAGTCCGACAAGGCGTACGAGGGCACGCAGACCGTGCAGATGCAGGCGATCAAGAAGGCGATCATGATGTTTAAGAATGACGTCAAGCGCTTGCCGACGCAGGAAGAGGGCGTAGTTGTGTTGTGGGATAAGTCCGCGCTTGATGACGATGCCGCTGGTCGATGGGCGGGCCCGTACTTGGAATCCGCCGTCCCCAAGGACATGTGGGGGCATGAGTGGGTGTACGTCTTCCCAGCAGAAGGTGTGGCGGTGGGCTTTGACATTCTGTCGGTCGGAGCGGATGGGCAAGAAGGCACTGAAGACGATATTTCCCTCACCAAGGGTAAGGGCAATGCAGACGCCGACTTCGGCGACTTCGGAAGCGGCTCTTCCTCAAGCGGATCCTCCTCTGGCGGCGGCACCGCGACACCGCGGTGATTCCCATGCGCGCGCGCCGCGCATTTACATTGCTCGAACTGCTGATCGTGATCGGCGTGTTAGTGGCGTTGTCAGCCATTGTGCTGCCGTACGGAACACAGTTACTTGATAGTCAGTCATTTGAACGCACGGTTGACGACACCATGTCGCAAGCCATGTCGGCACGCGCATGGGCACAGCGCGAGGGAGCAGTTGTTGAATTGGTTGTGACCAATGATGGCACGCGCATTGAAGTGCGAGCAGTCGACTTACTTCGACAAGCCGAGGACGGCACTGAAGGCGCTGCGGGTGCCGACGGCATGGAGTCCGCGCTGCGAGGAACACGAAAAGCGCAGCGCCTCAAGGCCGAAATGGAACGTCGGGTTGCCGATGTTGCCAACCGCGCCGGTGCAAATGCAGGCGCTTCTATGGGCGAAAGCGGAGCTGGCGGCGATGGGGGCTTCGAACAAACCATCCAGGAATCATGGGCCTCGCGCGCATTGGAATTTGGAATGCACGCCGGTACCGAAGCGCCGTCGTCGGAAGAAGTGCGGTCAGAATT
>JBBAOD010000009.1:0-24918 GCA_040401635.1 Phycisphaerales bacterium | reverse complement strand
CTGTGATCGTTACTGGATTCCCGGCGAGTATCTGCTCGACAAAGAGCGGTATTAAAGAGCCACGAGACGCCATTACGTTGCCGTATCGGGTTCCGCAAACCACCATTCCCGACCCAAGCAAGGCGCGCGACTTTGCAACCATGACCTTTTCCATCATCGCCTTCGAAATACCCATGGCGTTGATGGGATAGACGGCCTTGTCCGTGCTAAGGCAAACAACCCTCTTCACCCCGCAGTTGACCGCGGCCTCAATGACATTCTCCGTGCCTAATACGTTGGTCTTAACAGCTTCAAGGGGGAAAAATTCGCAAGAGGGCACTTGCTTGAGCGCAGCGGCATTGAACACGTAGTCCACCCCGCGCATGGCATTCATGACGCTGGAGTAATCTCTCACGTCCCCGATATAAAACTTTAACTTTGGGTGGTTGTAACGCTTGCGGCAGTCATCCTGCTTTTTTTCGTCACGACTAAATATGCGGATCTCGCCAATGTCGCTACTCAAAAAACGACGCATAACGGCGTTGCCAAACGAGCCAGTACCTCCAGTGACGAGCAGTGTTTTGCCATTGAACATATCCGCAATCTTACTCACAGAAACCGTGCTTGCGGCAGGCGAAAGTGCAACCTAGCGCCCAGTCTGGCAGCGAAATGATTTGCTGGATGAGTTTATGAGGCGTAAGGTACCTACGCCCGATACCCATCCGGATACCCATTTGGGATTTAGGATTTCAAAGTAACGGAGATCACCACCGATGTTTATTGGGTGATATCTCAGAGCTGTGTAGGCAGTCTGATCAGAACCCGTCCTGACATCAGCCCGGAGCACCATGCGAATACTAATGATCACCCAGCTCTTTCAGCCGGAGCCCAATCACCTCAAGGGACTGGCGTTCGCCAAGGAGTTGTCCGCGCTTGGTCACGATGTAGAAGTCTTGACTGGATTTCCGAATTATCCAGGCGGCAAGATCTACCCGGGATACCGCAATAGGCTGTTCCAAAAAGAGCTCATTGATGGCATCAAAATCACTCGGGTTCCGGTCTTCCCAAACCATAGTGGCTCCGGCTTTGGCCGCATTCTCTGCTACCTCAGCCTAGCCCTGACCGCTTGTGTACCGGCTCTCTTTTTCCTTAAAAAGCCGTCTGTAGTTCACGTCTACCAAGGACCTGCGAGTCTCGCTCTTCCAGCGATACTAATGCGTCTGTTCCGCGGCGTCCCTTATGTCTTGGATATTCAAGACCTGTGGCCCGAAAGCGTCACGAGTTCCGGCATGCTGTCGGTGCCTGGGGCCGAACGTGTGCTCCACATGTGGTGCGACCTTGCTCATCGCCTAGCGACAAAGATCGTTGTACTGTCACCGGGATACAAGGCAGCGCTTACCTGTCGCGGTATCCACGGATCACGCATTGATGTGGTTTACAACTGGTGTGATGAAACCCCGCCATCGGTTGACTCCACGGCGACCCTACAGGATCCACTTTGGGGACGTGATAGGTTCGCCGTGGTTTACGCAGGAAATCTAGGTCGAGTGCAAGCGCTTGATGCCGTTCTAGAGGCAGCAGGTTCTGTTAACACATCGTGCTCAAACGCAATTTTTGTATTTATCGGCGATGGGATAGACGGAGAGCGCCTTCGCTCTGTGGTCGCCGAAAGGCAGCTTGCCAACGTACTGTTCATTCCGCGGCAGCCTATTTCCAAGATAGGGGAGATCATGCAGCAGGCAGATGTGCTACTCATCCACCTTCGCGATGACCCACTTTGCCGAATCGGAATTCCACAAAAGACACAGGCATACTTGGCTGCCGGAAAGCCGATCATCGTGGCGGTAAAGGGAGACGCGGCAGCCCTCGTACAAGAGGCGGGTGCTGGCGTGGCGTGTGAGCCGCAAAATCCGTCGAGCATTGCGTCTGCGGCAGCTCATTTGATAAGTCTATCGAGCGCGGCCCGAGAGGCGATGGGGCGCAATGGACGAAACTTCTATGAAACAAATCTGTCGTTCGCGGTCGGCACAAAGCGAATGGAATCAGTATTTTACGAGGCAGTCAAATGGAACGATCTTCCGCACAATTAATCACTATGAATAGGCGGCATGTCCTTGCTGTTGTACAAGTGCATTTGGCAAGTTTTCCTGGATTTTTCCTATCTTTCCTTGGTCCGAAATTTTTAGCAGCCTATTACACTGGAGTATGCGACGCGCCGGAGGGCATCGCTTTCGTCACTTTGGACGCTGCTGGAGCGCCGTTCGGATTCGTAGTCGGCTCTTCAAATCCCCGTGGCTTCTATAAAAGATTACTACGACGCGGCTGGCTTACATTCTCCCTTGCCTCGATAGGTCCAGTCCTGAGGCGCCCATCAGCAGCGGCAAGGATCGCGCGCGGCCTACTACACCCAGGTCAAAATCCGACTGGCGAAGATGTCGCTGGTCTATTTTCCATTGGTGTACGTCCAGACGTACAGGGATCTGGCGCTGGCAAGTTGCTTGTGGAAGCATTCCTCGAAGAGGCGAGGCGCCGCCGGTGTAAACGCGTCTTCCTTACTACTGATACGGACGACAACGATCGGACTAATCGGTTCTACAGGGGTCTGGGTTTCGTGCTCACTAGGGAGTATGTCACGACAGATGGGCGAAATATGAACGAGTACTGGATCGACCTCTAATGCGGGGTGACGCGTGTCCTAGGCTGCACTTCCCTGGCTTGAATTGCACCTATGACCGGGATCCGTCCGTTCGCGTTCCATTGAGAGTACCTCCAAGAAATCTGTGTTAAGACCTTTCCTCGGTCTCCGGCAGGGATCTAATTGAGTGGACTAGCCCCAACATGTGTTGAATAAAATAGCGGATCATTACTTCCCAAAGACGAAACCTAGTGATTTCGCTGGGGAAATGACTTGACCGCCTCAACGTCGTAACTGACCATGAATCAGTGCTATTGAATGCCTCGGAGTGAATGTTCTGATTTTGTTGACCACGCTCGTCGAATTGAGAAACCCATGCAAACCAAATTAGTGCACTCACCTACTGACGCACCAACCGCGAATTTCACCGCCGGTTTTTGGATAATCCAAATGAAGTCCTGTGTTTGGGCTTGGCAGGTTCTTCTGCTTTGCATTGCTTGTCTAGCAAGTTCAACGAGCGCAATGGTATTGGTACCTGAAGTTGTGGTAACACCAAAGTCGTCGGTAAATGCTTTGGCCAAAACCCTATCGAGCATGCCCGTGGGCACCCGGCAGGTTTATTTGGATAAATTTGCAGAAGACATAGCCCAATACGACATGTTTATTGTGCGCACGGTCGGGCCCGGGAATTCAAAGAAGGTCGTTTCGCAACGATTCCAAAGTCCATGGCTTGACAAGGGGATCATGATCGTTAACGCTCGGGTCTCTAGTTTCATGTCCAAGCTGAGCAAGGCGAAGGCGCCCATCGATGGATTTCAGGTAGCTATGCCGGCTTCGATATCAGGCACGAGACTTGCTGACACTTCACTTCTAGGACTGTCAAGCATCCTGCGGGATCCCCGGGCAGCCGCCCTTGGTCAACTGGTTGGAATTCCCTCGCTTGCTGCTCTCGCGACGGACCCTGTTGCGATCAACAAGTGGAGGGAAGCGTCGCCGAGTCGAGCCAATGCGATGCTCGCTTTGGCGGTCGATTCTGCGGTGAAGAAGTGGTATCCCAACGCCATCTCCCCCTCGAGAGGCATCCTGCCTCCATCAGCCGAGGTTCTTGTAGTTCCGGTTACGCCAAACCCCATCCCAACACCACCAGAGGCTCCCGTAACGTCGCCAGCGCCGCCTGTAACACCGCCAGAGCCGCCCGTAGTAACACCGCCGGCGCCGCCCGTATCACCACCAATAGTGGCGCCTCCTATGGCAAACCCGAACACGCAAATTAATGCGGCAATCAATGCAAATGTCGATGCAGTCTTCGCTCAGTCACTTACCCCTCGGCTCACGAGCAACTGGGGGGGGGGGCTTGAGTACAAAGCAGGTAGTGATTGGTCGGCCGTGTTCATTGCAGCACAGACATCCCCTGAATTGCGGCAACTCTTGCTCGGCATGGATAACAACGCGAGCATCGCAGGTAAGTCCTACATGTACGTCCGTCCCAATTCTCTAGCGGACATCAATCCCGCCATCGTCAATCCTCGCGTTGAATCGATGACGACCAATCGCGAGACATACGCATTGGCAATTGTTGATTGCACACAATCGGACTTTGTCCGTAGCCAAGGCGTGGCCTTAGCTACTCTCGCGGCATGCACAAACAATGCAGAGTACGTCGCAAAGTGCATAGAAATCCTCGATGCGATGACCGCCCACTCTCCACTCCAGCGACCGGGTTGGACACTGTCGCAACCCGGGGCAACGATGCCCGAGGGGGGTGACGGCGTCTGGTTGGCAACGAGTTGGGGCATGTGCGGGATTGTTGACATGCTCTCCATTCTTGGAGACCGCGTCCCAGTGGCCACCCGAGAAAGCCTTCATAACCTACTCCGCACCGAAGTAAGTCGAATCACCGCAGACTGGGCGTCCCGACGACCATGGTTTGTGAAAAGCCAGGCGGTTGCCTCGAATCAGTGGATAGAACCAAACATTGGATTGGTCCAGGCATGCCTGTACCTGCGGGATCCAGCCTTGCTTGGTGCGTACAACATGGGCGTAGAAAACCTAGCGAGAAGCATCGAGAACTTGGGGGCCGATGGCGCGTTCCTCGAGGGGTTTAGTTACTGCTCACAGACCAGCGGTGGACTATTCGAAGTAATTGGCAATCTAAAGTCTAACGGCGACATGAGGTGCCATGCGTTCCCCTATGTCAACAATGCATGGAAGTGGATGTTGCACATGTACCTTCCTGGCCGACGCTTAGTGAACAGTTATGACTCCGGAATGTCCAACCTTCCTTCGTGGGCGATTTCATCGCCGATGAACTGCCTCGCCGCAGCCGCAATCGGTTCTAGTGATCCTGAAGCCATCCCAACGCTTAAATCATTGTTTAACAGCGGACTCCCTCTCTTAGCTGGAATTCGGTACAAGGCGGCGATCAACGATGTTGGTTCTTTAGGAGCTATTCCAACATTTGCATACTTTCCTTCACAGCAACAGGTTGTCTGGCGATCGGAGTGGCAAGCTCCTGTTGCGACTCCGCAAACAGCACTGGCGATTTGGCTAAAGGGAGGAAGCTTGCGCGATGGACACTCACAGCGTGACCAAGGTCAGGTGAGTATCTACTGCGGCAACCGAATCGTCCTGATGGATTGCGGCACCCCTGAATACTCAACTCCTCGATTCGAACAAGATTACGCACAGGCGGCCGGGCATGGAATCATGCAGATTGGCGAGCAGATGCCTCGCAGTAAACCCGTCAACGCTCCAGTATCCGTGGCAACGCTAGATCAGGGCGGTGGCGATGTGACGATCGATACCACGGCCGCTTACAACGGTGTTAGTAGTTGCACGAGGAAGGTTCGTTGGTCTTCTGATGGATTATTTACGATTGATGACCACGTGGAGCTCACACAAGGAACGGCGCCAGGTACAGAGTTCTACCGATTCCATACGGGATCGACTGCGCCATTGGTGATCTCTGGAAGTGGATCCTCGTGGCACGTCGAGTGGGCTGGTACATCTGCAACAATAACAGCGAGTCGCGCAATATCCGTTGAGCAGGTCGACTGGGCTGATGCAACCACCGCACCGTTTCACCATCGCGCGTTGATCATTCATGCGGTCGACTCGGGTTCGTTGCTCGACTTGTCGACCCAAATTCAAGTTGATCGATCCATCACCGAGTGAGGCATGCATTGGATCTCAGGAAGTTTCAGTCATGGAATACTGCCCTTTCATCGCTTCGAACAATGAAATCCAAGCGATTGGTCGGTCTAGACTTAGTGACAGCGTTCCGAAGTGGCTTAGGTGTTGCCGAGCTACCATTTGACCATGGGTCGATTCGTCCTCTACACGCACACCCGATGGGATGAAGCCGCGCGAATCCGGCACCAAATCGCGCGACTGCTGCGCGACGCCGGTCACGACGTGCTGTTTATCGAACGTGGCATTTCGGCTTGGCAGGGGCCACCCGTGGGACCAGCGCTCGTCGAGCCTGGGATATGGCTAGCACGACCTACGCGACTGGTGCATCATCAGATAAGGCTCATGCCATCGATGCGTAGGATTGAGGCGGGGCATGCGTCGGCACAATGCACACAAGCGGTAGATCGCTGGTGTGGGGCGGCAGAACACACCATTGTCAACTTTGCGCTTGACGGGTGGTTCCTTCGTGACGCATTTCCAAAGAACCGCATTGTCACTGTCATTCACGATGACTTTGAGGCACAATCAAGGCTCCCGTTTCGAGGGCACATCACTTGGCCACTCGCACGCACCTGCCGTATGAGCAACGACGTCTTCGCGGTGAGTGTTCCGCTTGTTGAAAGATTGTCTAGTTGGTGTGCACCACAGTTGCTTCTGCCATGGGCTGTCGATCGCTACCGACCACCCACGAATTCGGCAATGAAGCGAGATGTGTTACTGTTCTGGGGGACTATTGACAATGCCATCGATCTAAACATGGTGAAGGCGCTTTCAGCCAGATTGCTGGCCACAAGGCCGGCGGCACACATTATGCTTGTTGGACCAACCCAGACTGCCGGCGCGCGAGATCGAATAGTCCAAGAACTATCCCCGTGTGCAAATCTAACAATTCATGGCCGTACAAATCTTGATGATCTCCCCTTGGAACGCGTTCTCGCGGGGATACTGCCGTATCGGCGCTCTCCTGCCGTGGATTGCGTAACGCTCGCGAACAAGTCGATGCAAATCCTCGCCCGTGGAATCCCCTTGGCTATTTCTGCCATGCCCGCGTTTCTCCAGAAGCCATTTATCGTCCGGCTCGACGGAGCTGGTGGTATCGACGAAGCGCTTAATCAATGTGAAGCATCTGCATTGCGTTGGCAGCCAGCGATCTGTGAGTTTTGTGCGGAGAATGATCCAGCGTCTGCACTCCACAAGCTTGGGGTGGTATCTATCGACCAGACCCGAACCGCTGACTGATGCTCGTCCCCTTTGGTAGCAAGATCGTTCTTCAGACTGAATTTTCGACATCCGGGTGTGAGGCGTGGCATTCAGTGTGGTGACCTAATCGAGCTCGCAGTTACAGTCATCGAAACATCCGTAACGGGGTAGATTGCACTGCGCTTTCGGCGAAGAAATGGTCTCTCAATCAACTTCCATGACATCATCGCTAGAGTGATGCTTACTGCAAGAGAAGTAATGACGGCGGCTATACCAGACAACACTCCGCTATACAGAAACACATTTGCAACGGGCATGTGATAGATGTAGAGGCCATATGAAATATCGTTGCGATGAAGCACTTGGCCCGCAAAATTGGGCCGGGAGTAACCGCAGACTAGTGTCGCCGCTCCCATAATCGGAACCAAGTAGAAGGGAATGTTGTTGCCAAGTGGAAGTCCCCAACAATAAAAGTCTACGAGCAGTGCTGCGACATACAAAACGACCGTCTGCCACGCATAATTCAGTAAAGTCGGGACCAAATACCTAGATGTCCGCTGCGCGACGGCGCCAAGCAGAAACATAAATATCCAAGGCAAAAATGATAATTGGAACAGCTTCCCAGCCACATCGCTACCCCACCACGCCGACAACTCGTGTGCAATCTGTGGCGACATGACGTTGATGCCAGCAGCACCAACAGTAAGCGCGCCTAGAACTACCGTGAATTGGTTCGGCGACAGCCGGCGAAAGATGGTGTATAGCACCGCGGTGACACAATAAAACTGAATCTCAATTGAAACCGTCCCAAGACTTCCATTTATAACACCGACGCCAAATCCACGAAAGAAGTCGGGATTCCAGAATTGAAACACCGTACCTTGGCAAATCACCCAAAGCGACAACTTCAGCGGCGACCAATTGATCGTCGACATGTAACCCGAGGCGAACACGGCTATTAGAGATAGTGCCGTACAGATCCAGAGCGCTGGAAATAGGCGAAGGGAACGGTTGCGAAAGTAGTCCTTTGGAGATGCCGATCGCTCCCATGCGCGACTAATGAGGTATCCACTAAGAAAATAAAAGATCGGGACGCCCGGTATGAGTGCTAGTACGGTCTGTAGCCATCCAGGAAAGCACTCCGGTGCGATGTGAACGATCGAATGGCGCAACGCAACTTCGGCCGCAGCAATCAGGCGAATCAGATCAAAGTTGTTCCGAGCAAAATCGAACTCTTGGGATTGCGTTCGCGCATGAATTTTAGCGGCTACTCGCACTATTGTCCTTTGGTCGTTAGGTTGAGCTACAAGAATATAGGGAAATGACTCTATCGCTACGATTCTTCCGTGTCAGAACTTCAGGGTCGTGGCTGCGGCTTTGCAACTGCCGTCATCATGACCTGACTAGCGCTCACCTACTAATAATCGGCGGCAACACCGACTCCTGCGAATTGGCCACGCAAATACCCCATCATCGAATCGACCCACAAATAGCCCCTCCAATAGCAACTGATCAGGCGGCAAAGGGTGGTAAACCTCAATGTTCGAATGGCGCAGAAGTCGCCGCTTGATCGGAGTACCCACGCCCTTAGTCTGCGTCGGCTGAATGGGGTGGCGATAGGGCGCCACAGCCCATGACTGAAACAACCCCGGAGTAGACCCCGTCCCGAAGCGTTTACCTTTAGCAGGGGCTCACTTACCGCCAATACCGTGCGCTGCTACGGCGCGTGCGCTCAAGGCTCTGTCAGGTGAGATATGCCGATGGAAGCCGCGACTGTGCCTAGTGTCACGATGCCAATCCCCAAGAAGGAAACGTGGAGCAACTATTCAACACGGGCAAGGTTCACGTGGTGGAACTGAGCGAAGTACCAATTGTTCCCGTGCTGTACGAAGCTGGTACGACCTGTGCCATGCAACAATGCAGTAGAAGACAGAGATCACGCCAATCTAGTAATGCATAAGGCGCATCATCCGAATCAACGTGGTCCGAGGCTCAACATCCACGGGGGCAAGCAACGATCTAGCCCGTAGATCATCGGCCCGCTAGAGACAGGGCGCACAATGCCGAGCATCCGGTAACAGACCCCCCACTTTGTGCTGAGTTCATGTCGCCTATACCCAACCAGGTGCGTGACTAACATGCAATCCATGAGTGCCCTCATCACATGAACCTGGGTCTGGAACATACGCCGCAAGGGACTGGGTCTGCTGAGGTTGCTACACACGTCGCCACTCCCAGTAAATCAGCGTGGTGCTAGGCTTACCGAACTCTGCTTCAACAGCCTTCCCTATAATCTCGAAGCAGTGTCACAGTCCCTCCTCCGACTACGTGTTCTGCTGCTACATCCGGGATTTTTCTTGGTAGGGGACGGGGCTGCTGCAGGACTCAGAGCGGCCGGGGCGTCGGTAACCTCTTGGTGCACTCGTCCGTTTACAAATTTGGCATTTCGTTCGGCACTGCGGATCGCGCCGTCCCTTATGCAAAGGTCCGTGACTAGAGCATTAAAGGATTGGCTACATGAAACGAGCCCGGGCACGTTTGACCTAGTGCTTGCAGTCGACGGCGAGGGTCTTGACACCGAGGCTATCGGGCTCCTCCGATCGCGGTTCTCTGGTGCCAGGTTTGTCCTCTATCTCGTGGACAGCGTCAGGAACTCACCACTCTGTCTCGATCGCAGCCAAGCGTTTGACGAAGTCGTGAGCTTCGATCGAGCAGACTGTGTCGCGCACCCCGAGTGGCGATATCGCCCTTTGTTTGCGCCCGATGAATACTGGCAACCGGGCCCCATTCGCTCAGCTGGCGTCGCCTTTGTCGGAAGTTATCACTCAGAACGCATCCGCGTCCTACGACGTTGGGTCGCGCGGTGCCGCGCGTTGGGAGTTCTTGGCGATTACTCGGTCTTAACCCGAGGTTGGCTAGATCAACTCCGTTGGTTCCCGAGCCACCTCGACCTAGATCTCTCTCGGATCCGGCGGTCGCTTTCGGCCGACGAGGCATGTTCGCGCTACCGAGCCTTCGGCACAGTGCTTGACATCCACCACCACCACCAGACGGGTCTCACGATGCGAACATTCGAGGCGCTCGCTAGTGGCTGCCGACTCGTTACAACAAATCCGATGGTTATAGACGAAGACTTCTATGATCCGGAATACGTCCACGTGATCGATCGGGTTCATCCGGAACCTTCACTGCCCTTCATCTGTCGCCCACTAAGCGCGTCGCACCCGCTTTGTAGCCGGCGCTACTCCGCCAAGGGGTGGGCGCTCGAGGTAGTTGGCACATGACCCGCCGTATCCGCGTTGCCTTTATCCACCACTTTTTTCCGCACTACAGGCTGCCTGTGATGCGCTATCTAAACGCAGATCGAGCCTTAGATTGCACATTTATAGGGGATGACCATGAGCCCGACGGGAAGATCAAGCCTGCGACGATACCGATCGGAATGAAGTTTGTGCTTGCGCCATCGCGACGCCTTGTGGGGCCAGTACTTTGGCAGGATGAGGCTATTCGCGCGGCCCTGTCGACGCGATTCGACGTCCTAGTCTTACACGGAGTTGCGTATTGGGCTTCAATGTGGGCTGCCGCCGCGCTAGGGCGGGCTTCCGGAAAGCGAGTCTTCCTGTGGGGTCACGGCTACTTGTACCCACCTAAGGGGATAAAGGGAGGACTTCGACGAATGTTCTATGCCCTACCGCACGCGCACCTTTTGTACGGTCATTTCGCGAAGGACATAGCACGTCAGCACGGATGGCCAGACGAGCGTCTCCATGTGATCCACAATGGCCTCGATCCGGTCGAATTGAACCGTTCCACATCCGGGCTCAACCAGTCGAGTGGCGCGCGAATCCGCCAAGAACTGTTTGGCAATGCGGATGTACTCGTTATAGCCTCGACAACACGCTTGATAAAACTTCGACGCCTCGACTTATTAGTTGTCGCGGCTACTGCTTTGCGCTCAAGGGGGTTGCCGGTTTGCCTGCTGCTAATCGGGGACGGACCTGAGTATGGCTCGCTCGCTCAGCAGTGCGCGACTGCGCGTGTCCCCGTGCACTTTGAAGGTGCCTGCTACGACGAGGGGCGGATCGCGAGGTTGCTTTCAGCGTCGCACATCGCTGCCGCGCCAGGATGCGTCGGGCTGACCGCGATCCACTGCATGGGGTATGGCCTTCCAGTGGTGACGCATGAAGAGCGGCGCCACCAAATGCCAGAGTTTGAGGCGATCATCCCTGATCGCACTGGCTCGCTAGTCAAACGCGGCGACGCGCTGGCGTTAGCGGATGCCTTAGAGTCATGGCTATCCAACCCCGAACGCTTGGCTGCTGCGGCTGTAGTGTGTCGTTCAGTCGTCGAGCGAATTTGGAATGCACGGACGGAGGCTGCGGCGATTGGGCGAGCACTCCGCGGGCTCGCCGCAGACGATTTGTGGCAGCTGCGTGAGCAATAAGAGCCTTTGTTGACTAGCATTACTCGTCATCAGTCAAAGGGGTGCCCTAAATCAAATGGGTCAACAAACGATGCACAAGATCCTAATTATTGCTGCTCATCCAGACGACGAAGCTATCGCGTGCGGCGGGCTTATTGTTCGCGCTCGGCGAATGGGATGGCCCGTGCGTTGCATTATCGGCTCGATCGGTGAGTGCCGGCAACTTCTGACCGGTTCGACTGAACGAAACTTGCGAAGCGCGGAGTTGCGCGCTGCGGCCGAGTTCGGGGGCTACTCCGCAGAAGTCCTATGGGTGGGAGGTGAGTTCATGCACCTCGACACGCTGCCACGCAAGGCCATCTGTGATCGCCTCGAGGATGAGATTGAGAAATGGAAGCCCGACATCGTCGTCGTGCCGCCCGCGTCCTCCTATGACCAAGATCACAGGGCTCTCGCCGAGGCAGCGATTACCGCCCTGCGCCCAAGACCATCACAACTACGCCATCATGTCCGCGCTGTGCTTGAGTGCGACGAGCCCTATTGGTGGCGCCAAGGCGGCGAGCGACCAACACCGAACTACTTCATTCCACTGACGGCGGAAGACCTAGAAGCAAAATGTATCCTTATGGGGAAACATCGATACCAGGTAAGGCCAGAACCATTTGCAAGGTCGCTTGAAAATCTGCGAAGAAATGCGGCCGCGTTTGGTTGTGAGATAGGCGCCGAGAGCGCAGAAGCTTACCGCCTCCTCCGCGCTGATTCAACACTCATGGGACTATGACGGACCCAGTCCTGATGAATGTAGGGCCCGCAGTGCGCAAAACTAGAGGCCTTGAACATGGTTCATCCGCTTGATAGGACTAGCGCTGCTGTTACTGTGCAAGCACCCACCTTGACATTGACGACCCGTGATGTCATCACGGGCATGAGCCCCATTCGCCGAGCACCAATCCTAGATCTGCGCCAGTAACGCCGCCATCGCGGTTTAAATCAGCGGGCGACCTTACTAGACCCCACGCCCCCAACGCTAACCCTAGGTCAGCTCCATTTACACATCTGTCATGATTGAGGTCGGGCGCGCAGTTGCAGAAGAAGTAGTTGTCGCCGCCAGCAGATCCGGCAATATTCTCGACGATCCGCAGCCTTTAACAACAAATGGATCAGTCAACGAAGGAGTGACTCTGTAACGGCACCAAGATATACAGCCGCCGTCCTCTAGCGAAATGCGCCGCTGCCGTCCTGAGCTATGAAATGCATCAGCCCCGGACCTAGCACCGTAGCCCCTAGTACTTATCGATAAAAGGAAACACTTGGAATTTGCATGGTTAGATAGGACTACGGCGCCTCAAAATTCTCCAGCGAGCCCTTCGCCCACCCACTCAACCCGAGCAACTTTCCGTCGGACAGTCGGTAAGCCCAATCTCTAGGTCCGCTCCTACGCTTTCCCGCTCCAACATGCCCCCACTCCCCGCCTTTCCGCTCGTCGCCGCGGTGCTCATGGCACAATCGCCTACGCCCCCAGTTGCCCCGGCGGCGCCAACGACTGCACCAGCAGGCACAACCGCCGCGGCCACCACGCCGCCACCCGCCGCTCCCTCCATCACCCCCGTCGCGCCGCTCTCTTGGGCCCTCTTTGCCCAAGAGCCGCTCGTCCAAGACCCCGTCTCCTTCTGCGTCGCTGACGACGGCTCGCTCTTTATCGCTGAGTCCTTCCGGCAAGAGAAGGGTGTCGAAGATAATCGCTCCTCCAAGTTCTGGCTTGAGGATGATCTGCAACTGCAGTCCGTCGAAGACCGTTTGAAGATGTACGAGAAGTGGGCGTCCAAGCGCGAGGGCGGAATGGACTACTACCGCAAGGAAGAGGATCGGGTCACGCATCTTGTTGATACAAACGGGGACGGCGTTCCTGACAAGGTCACTTCGTTCAGCGGTCCGATGAATGAGCCACTCGACGGCACCGGCGCTGGTGTCGCGGTCATCGATGGCTCCATTTGGTACACGTGCATTCCTTCGCTGTGGCGCTTTGAAGACACCAAGGGCACCGGCGTTGCTGACGTGCGCGAGAAGATATTCACTGGCTTCGGCATTCGCACCGCCCTGCGTGGTCACGACATGCACGGTCTTGTGCAAGGCCCAGATGGTCGCGTCTATTGGTCGATCGGCGATCGCGGCTACCGCGTTCGCAGCAAGGAAGGCAAGGAGCTTTCGCGCGTCTTTACGGGCGCCGTATTCCGCTGTGAACCAGATGGCTCGCACCTGGAAGTGTTCGCGCATTCGCTGCGAAATCCGCAGGAATTAGCCTTTAATCAATGGGGCGATCTCTTTACTGGCGACAACAATTCTGATGGAGGCGATCGTGCACGCATCGTCTACCTCATGGAAGGCGGCGAGACTGGTTGGGACATGAACTACCAGACGCTTGAAGGCGCAAATCAACGTGGACCGTGGAGCCAAGAGCACACGTGGTGGAAGTGGGACGCCGCTGACCCAGTGCGCCCGGCATGGACGCTGCCGCCGATTGAACATCTCTCTGACGGCCCCGCCGGTCTTGCGTTTTACCCGGGGCTTGGTCTTCCGGATCGATATCGAAATCACTTCTTCCTGTGCGACTTCTTGGGTGGTGATGAGTACAGCCAGATCCTCTCCTTTGCAGTCGAGCCGCAGGGGGCTGGATACACAGTCACTGACTCGCATGAGTTTGTGAAAGAAGTCTTGCCAACCGATGTTGATTTTGGATGGGACGGCAAGATGTACATCAGCGATTGGTCGAACGGCTGGTACAGCGATCACACTGGTCAGATGTTCACGGTATGGGATCCCACTCGCATTGAAGACGTGAATATTCGCACTGCGCAAAATCTAGTGCGTGAGGGATTTGCTAAGCAAGCCGAATCGCTTCTATTGCAGTGCTTGGCGCATCCGGATATTCGCATTCGCCAACGCGCGCACTTGGAGTTAGCGCGTCGTGGCGCAAAGGCCACCGACTCATTGACGAATGTTGCTGCGGATGCTGGCCAGGCGTTCGAGCCGCGGTTCCATGCGCTCTGGGCGCTCGGGGTGCAGGCGCGCCATGGTGCCGACGCCGGGCAACGCATGGCGAAGGCTGATGCCGCCGTTGTTGCGCGGCTAGCTGATGAAAATGTCGAGATTCGTAGGCTTGCGGCGCGATTGGCTGGCGATGCGCGGATCGCCAGTGCGGGCGAGGCGCTGGTTGCACTGCTCACTGATGAAGACTTGCGCGTGCGTGCGCAGGCTGCCATTGCACTTGGAAAGATCAAGCACATTTCTGCAATGCAGAACATCGCTGCCATGGCATGGGAGAACGAGAATCAAGATCCATTCTTGCGCCATGCGGCGGTCATGGGCTTGGTGGGCATGGAACAGCCAGACAAGATTCATGAGCTTGCTGCAGACCCGTTCCCACAAACGCGGCTCACTGCGGTGCTTGCCATGCGCATGACGCGCGATCCGCAACTTGCGCGGTTGTTGCATGATCAAGACCTGCGCGTTTCTACCGAAGCCGCGCGTGCGATCAATGACTTGCCGATTCCAGAAGCAGAGCCAGCGCTTGCGGCACTTGCTGCAAAGTTCGCGCCGGATGACCGCGCGCTTGCCACTGCTGCCAATGCGGCGAAGAGCGCGCCAACGTGGGAGCGTCAGATGTGGAAGGACCGCAAGGGCTTCACTGTTGCGCAACTTGCCAGCGATCCGATTTGGTCTACCAAGGCAGACAAGTCTGAATTCCTTGATGAATGCAGCGGATTTGCCAAGGCCGGCAATGACTATGTGCAGCGCGTGCGTGGCACATTCAAGGTGCCTACCACCGGTGACTACATCTTTAGTGTCGCAAGCGACGATGACAGCGTATTGCTCATTTCTGCAAAGGGCGACCCCGCTGCTGCGAAGCAAGTTGCCAAGGTAGACAACTACGTCAACCCGGGCGATTGGGAATCACAACCAGGGCAATTTGCAACCGTGCACTTGGATGCTGGTGACGAGGCGTACATCGAAGCTCGCGCATTCCAAGGCGGCGGCGGCAATCATTTGGCGGTTGGCGTTGTGCATCCGGACGGCAAGAAGGAGCAGCCGATTGGTTCGTTCATGGGCGACACCAGTTCCATGCCGCTGTTGCGCCGCGTGATCAATGAGAATGTGCGCGAGGGCACGCCGGCCAATGCAGCGGCGATTGCTGCGATCGCTGCAAATCCAGGTATCGCGCCAGCTGCGCGGGTTGAAGCTATGGATGCGCTCGCAGACTTCCTCGCGCCGAGCCCACGTGACCGAGTCAATGGACATTGGCGCCCGGTGGATGCGAGTGCGCGCTCAAAGGATGCATATGTCGCGGTGCTGAAGCAGCGCATTCCTAGTTTGGCTGCCAATGGCCCGAGTGCGGTTCGAACGATCGCGCGCGAACTGGCTGCAAAGTACGGCGTGCCGATGGATAGCGGCGCAGCGCTTGCGGCTGTAGTCGACCGTACCAAGCCCGTGCAAGAACGGGTGGCGTGCTTGATGCAGCTAGCGCAAGACCGCGATGCCAAGCTTGGTCAGGCGTTGGATGCTGCGATGATTTCTGACGAGCCACGCTTGCGTGCGCAGGCTCGCGCCATTGTTGTTCGTAATGATCCGGCGCGTGGTCAAGAGATGCTAGATGCGGCAATCTCTGGCGGCACGACGCTGGAGAAACAAGCGGCTATTGCCGCCGTTGGCGCTACTGAAGGAGCGGCGGCTGATGCGGCGCTTGGTCGATTGGTGGCTTCAATGACATCTGGCACTTTGCCTCCGGCACTTGCCATTGACGTGATTGATGCGGTGGCTACGCGGCCGCAACTCAAGGATCAGGCTGCCGCGTGGGCGACCAATCTGACCACCAATGACAAGTTGGGGACGTGGCTGTTAACACTTGAAGGTGGTGATGTCGAGCGCGGCCGACAGGTGGTGAACTTCAACAGTGCAGCGGCATGTCTTCGCTGCCACATGGTGGAGGGCACTGGCGGTCACGCGGCCCCGAGCTTGGCGGGTGTTGCTAATCGGTATGACCGCAAGGGGCTGCTCAACAGTTTGGTCGATCCAAACGCGCAGGTCGCGCTGGGGTTTGGGCCGATCAGCGCTATGCCGGCCATGGGAACTGTGCTCACCCCACGGGAAGTACGGGATGTGATGGAGTACTTGGGGACTTTGAAGTGAGTGCGTATAGCCGTGGACCGACGGGGTCTTTCACCACTCAGATTCGAATTGTCTGCTTACCGTGGAAGAAATCACCGGGATCCACACGCCGCTTGGTTGCTTGTAGACGCGGATAGTTGGCGCCCCAGTACAGCGACGGCCATTCGGTTTCCAGAAGATCTGCATCGCAGTAGTTCACATAGCAGCCAGAGCCAGTGGTCGACAATCGCGGGAACACACCGGCGTAAATGCCTCGGAGCCATGCGTCATTCGCCCGGCTAGATGCGGGTGTGACTTGTGAAAGTCCCCCGTAAATCTGCACATCAAAGAGTGCATCACGGTGTGGAAACGCCGTTTCGTTAGCCGCGACACTTCCGATGACGCCTCGCATTCCGAGAAGACTGACGGAACCAACGTTGGATGCCCCAAGTGCTGGATCAGCCAGACGTCTATTGATCCATTCCGTGATGAATGCTCCGGTGTCCGAGGCGGGAGTTCCGTACACCATTGCCGACTTCGAGCGGTACCAACCAAATTCGGGATTGACGGCGGCGTGGCACACAGGAAATGGCTGCTCGTATTGGTAACCCAAGCCGGGCGTTTCCGGAATACCACCGGCTCCAACGAATAATTGTTTGATGGCGGCCGTCTCGGCGAGAGTGCCGATGGAGAGCAATGTCGCCTGACACTGCGGCTGTGGGCTCATCGTTGCTGTACCCGTGCTGAAACTCAGGGACGGCGTCGCGAAATTTGGTATCGCGCCAGATTGCTGCAGCGATGACATCAGTGAAATGGCTTGATCCGCGATGGCAAGCGGCCAAAACCACGTGAAATTATGCAGTTGTGACTGCGGGACTGCTTCGATATCGAAATGCGTTACGACACCCAAACTTCCTCCACCACTGCCACGGAGAGCCCAGAAGAGATCGGTATCGCCATCGGGCGAGGCATTCACAGCCGTACCGTCGGCAAGCACCACTCGCATCGAACGAATTCTGTCGCACGTCAATCCATATGCACGCTGCAGGTACCCAAATCCGCCACCTTGAGCGATTCCACCGAATCCAACCGTGTTGCATGATCCACATGGGACTGTCCAATTGCCATTGCACGAGAGTTCTTCGTAGACCTGCTGAAGGCGGGCCCCTGTTCCAATTCGAAACATGCCGGTGCCGATAGCGGTGACGGTGCTCATCAAGGAGAGATCAAGAACGATGCCTGTCCCGCCAGAAGCGCCGATATACGAATGACCACCCGAGCGAATAGCGAGCCGCACTCCGTTCACACGGGCAAATTCAATACTTCTGGCTATGTCAGATTCATTCACCGCACGCACAATGAATACGGGGTACGAATCAAAGCGCTGGTTGTACAGCCTCCGTGCCGATGAATAACTGACATCGTTCGGCAATATGACTGATCCCGCGATCTGCGAACGAAATCGCGCAAGTGGCCCATCCGTGATTGTTGCGCCGACACAATCAGCGGCGACAGCGCGCCCAAGCCTGCTGCCGATCGCAGAACCTGCGGCCAACGCACCGCCGGTCAATTGAAGAAATGAGCGCCGCCCGATCATTCTGCCGAGTCTAAGCTCGAATGCCCCATTCGCAAAGATTTCTTTTTGTATTACTGCACTTCAGGCTATCTTTAACGAGGAATGAGACAGTATCTGCTCCATGTTTCACTAGCCTCGGCGATTCTCGCTACTAGCAACGACGTTGCTGCTAGCACCATTGTGGACTATCGAGTGCAACGCTGGACCGCCGGACCAGGTGCCGATGGTCGTACCTACGCCATCGTCATCGCATCGGAGCCGTGGTCATGGCGCGAGGCGCTTGCGACCGCTACTAGTCTTGGCGCAAGTCTTGCTGCAACTCCAGACAGCAATGCGCTCGGGTTTGCGATGGGGCTAGCGACCGGCAGTGGTGCATACGACTGTGCAGGGCCGTGGATTGGTGGTTTCCATTTTTCCGGGAATGGTTGGCAGTGGACCACGGGCGCGGCATTCGTGCCGTTTGCTTGGGCGCCAAGTCGACCGGCGCAAGCGATCATGCTTGATTCTGCGATTTGCCTTGGAGGAACAGACGCCCCTGATGGGACGTGGGTCGATTCACTCGCTGGTCCCGACGCGGGCTTCGCAACGCGCAGTGCCATCGTGGTGTGGAATGTCACCACCGACTGCGATGCGAACGGCGTCCCTGATCAGTTGCAGATTGCTGTCAATCCGAACCTCGATGCAGACAACAACGGACTGCTTGATAGTTGCCCACCAATTGGGCCCGCTGACCTCGACGGCAACGGGAGCGTTGACGGAGCAGATCTTGGTTTGATGCTCGGCAACTACAACGGACCGGGCGTAGGCGATATCAATCACGATGGCATCGTGAATGGCGCGGATCTCGGATTGCTGCTCGGCGCGTGGAGTTAGCGCTGCGCGTGGTCGGCTGCCGTCACTGATCATGCCCCGAAGCATCCGGAACATCATGCCCCGCATCGCGCAGTGTCTTCTCTCGGCGCGCAAGCTCAAGGTCGTTTTCCACCATCATGACGGCGAGGGTCTTCACATCAACCGTGGGCTTCCACCCCAGCGCTTTCTGCGCCTTGGTGTTGTCGCCGAGTAGTTGCTCAACTTCCGCTGGGCGGTAGTAGCGCGGATCGATCTCGATGAAATCTTTGTAGTCCATGCCGAGGTGGCCGAACGAAAGCTCGCAGAACTCTCGCACGCTGATCATCTTGCCGGTGGAAATTACATAATCATCAGAACGATCCTGCTGCAGCATGCGCCACATGGCATCCACGTAGTCGCCGGCAAAGCCCCAGTCGCGCAGGGCGTCGATGTTGCCGAGGTACAACTTCTTCTGCATACCAAGCTTGATGCGACCAACCGCGCGCGTGATCTTGCGGGTAACGAACGTCTCGCCGCGGCGTGGGCTCTCATGATTGAAGAGGATGCCGCACGAGGCGTGCATGCCGTAACTCTCGCGGAAATTCACGGTGATCCAGTGTGCGAAGACCTTGGCACATCCGTACGGCGAGCGGGGGTAGAACGGCGTGGTTTCGCGCTGCGGGACTTCTTGCACCTTGCCGTACATTTCGCTGCTTGATGCCTGGTAGTAGCGAACGCGCTGGCCGCTCTGTACCTCGTACACGCGGACCGCTTCGAGCAACTTCAGTGCGCCCACGCCGTCGGTATCGGCGGTGTAGACGGGCATGTCGAAACTCACGCGCACATGGCTTTGTGCGGCGAGGTTGTAGACCTCGTTTGGCTCGACCATGCGGATGATGTTCGACAAATTGTTCGCGTCGTTCAGATCACCGTAGTGAAGTTTGAGGCGACTGCCGGCCTGGTGCGGATCTTGATAGATGTGGTCGATGCGCGCGGTGTTGAAACTGGAACTACGTCGGACGATGCCGTGGACTTCGTAGCCCTTGCCTAAGAGCAGTTCCGCGAGGTAACTGCCGTCTTGACCCGTAATTCCTGTAATGAGTGCCTTTTTCATGCGAGTGCCATCCTAGTTGCAGGCATGTGCTCGCACAGGAATCCCGATTCGTGAGACAATGAAATGAGAATGAACCTCCCCACCTCCCGCATCCTCCTCACCGGCGGGGCCGGCTTTCTTGGTCGCGCTGTGGTTGAACGCCTCCGTGCGCGCGGGGTTACCGACATCTTTATCCCGCGCCGCCGCGACTATGACCTGACCCACGAGGCCGATGTGGAGCGCGTGTACCGCGACGCGCGGCCCGACGTGGTGATTCATCTTGCCGCGGAAGTCGGCGGTATCGGCGCTAATCAGGCGAACCCCGGTCGTTACTTCTTTGCCAACATGGCCATGGCTCTTCATCTCATTGAGCGCGGTCGAATTGCTGGCATTAAGAAGTTTGTGCAGGCTGGCACTATCTGCGCGTATCCAAAGTTCACGCCCGTTCCGTTTCATGAGGACAACCTCTGGAACGGTTACCCCGAGGAAACCAACGCGCCGTACGGTGTTGCTAAGAAGGCCGCCATGGTCATGCTTGATGGCTATCGCCGTCAATACGGCTTGGCATCTTCGTATCTGCTGCCCGTGAACCTCTATGGGCCGTGGGACAACTTTGATCTTTCCACTTCACATGTGATTCCAGCGCTCATTCGTAAGTGCGTGGAGGCGCAAGAGTCCGGCGCCGATCACATGACGTGCTGGGGAACCGGCAGCGCAAGCCGGGAATTCCTCTACGTGGAAGACGCCGCCGAGGGCTTGGTGCGCGCCACTGAAACCATGGACGACCCTGTGCCGATCAACCTCGGCACTGGCATGGAAATCACCATCCGCGATCTTGTGACTCTGGTGGCCCGCCTCAGCGGATTCACCGGCGAAATTCGCTGGGATTCCAGCAAACCAGACGGCCAACCACGCCGCTGCCTCGACACCGAACGCGCCGCAAAGCTGCTCGGCTGGCGCGCGCAGGTGGGGTTCGAAGACGGCATGAAGCGAACCATCGAGTGGTATCGCGCAAACCGCGGACATCGCGCCGAGCATGATCCGTCGCGGGCGGGGTGAGTTACAAATAATTATCAGCCAAAGCCGCCCGCGCTGTTTGGTTGACACATGTGTCAGAAACTTATATATTGACTTCTGACACATGTCTACCCTCGCCCCGCAAATCCTCGACCGGATTGCAAGAGACCTTGGTGGTCCAGGTGCCGTGATCACGCCAAAGGACTTCCTTGACCTCGGTACTCGAGATGCTGTCGACCAAGTGATGACACGGCTCGTGCGGCGCGGAACAATCAAACGGATTGGGCGCGGTCTCTACCACGTGCCACGGGTGAATCTTGTGCTTTCACTCAACGTGCCGGCGAGCCCTGAGGCAATCGTCGCGGCGATTGCACGACAGTCAGGGGCGATGGTGATGCGGTCGGATACCGATGTGGCGAGCGAGTTGCGTGTTTCCACCCAGGTAGTTGCGACGCCCGTGTACTTCACCAGCGGCCGAAGCAAGACTGTAAAGGTCGGCAATCAGTCATTCCGCATGAGGCATGTTTCTACACGGCGATTGCCCCATGCAGAACCCGCCGTCGCAAGTGCTCTGCAAGCGCTACGCATTGCGGCGGCGCACGGCGCCGATGCCGCGTCGCTGACGCCAATTCGCGATTCGCTGTCCGGTAGTCAGTACCGCAAGATGCTCAACCACGCCCGATATAGCACCGCTGGCACCGCAGAGGCTGCGCGCCAGCTTGCGCGACTGGAGAGCCGAATACCCGATGACCGGCTCAAAACAACTCCCCCCGCCCCTCCGCCGTGAGCTCCTCACGCGGGCCGGCATACTCCTCGTAGTCTGCGTTTGGATTGGCGTCCATCCACTGGAGGAAGGCTTGCGCGCTCTCCGGAGTTGTGCGCTCGCGCCAGTCGTCGCCGAAGATGATTTTGAGGCCGAGCCACACGTGGGCGTGGGCGTTGCGCTTGGCGAGGCCCTCGTGCGGCGCTAGCAAGGGCTGAATGCGATCGGCAACCGCGCGGACGCGGGCGTTTACTGCTGCAAGGTCTTCCGGGCGCATGCGAGAAATGTAGCGGACGGGATTTCGGTGTTGCGCGAAAAGCACGCGCGGGGCACAGGGCGCGCCATCGTGGTCGCCCGCGCCTCACACACTCCACGAGCCGAGCATCAGGCCAAGGTCGGCGCCGTTAACTTCGCCGTTGCGGTCAAGGTCGGCTGGGCCGCTTCCAGGGCCCCACGCGCCGAGCAAGAGCCCAAGATCTGCGCCGTTAACGACGCCGTTTCGATCGAGATCTGCAGGGTCAATCGGCGTTGGGACGGTGTAGGTCTTACTGGTGCCAGTGCCAAGATTTCCCGACCAATCCGTAGCGGTCACCCAATACACCACCACTGCACCAACCGCCTGTACCGGCACCACGCCGCGCCACTGGTTGTTGCCGCTCCACGGCATTGGCGCTGTCTGCGTGGCCCCGCCATTCACGGTGAAGTTGAGCGTCACGCCCTTGTCGTGGAAGCCCCGGTCGCTGGTCATGTCATCTGCGATGTTTGCGCGCACTGATTGTGCTGCTGCCGGGGTAGCGGGCGCCACTTGGTCCATCGCCACCACGCGTGGTGCACGATTGTCAATTGGACCCGTGGTGTTCATGTAAATCTTGTTCTGGAACGCGCCGCTTTCGCCCTGGGCTGTAATGATGTCGAAGCGCTTGTCGTTGTCAAAGTCTGCAACTTTGACATCAATGGTCGCATCACTGACCGCAGCCATCAGTGTGGTGCTTTCTGTGAACACCCCAAGCCCGCTATTCAGATAGATGCGGTCGCGCGCGCCCAGACTTCCAATCACCATGTCGAGGTCGCCGTCCATGTCAATATCAAAGAAGCGACTGTCGTTGTCATCGATGGCCGGATTGGGCGTAATGCTGGTGGAGATATTGGTCCACGCCGTGCCCGTGCCGTTGTTCCGCAAGAGCAACTCCGTGCTTGATGATCCGGCATTGATGCCGATCAGATCAAGGTCGCCATCGCCATCGATGTCACCGGCGTCATAACTGTATGACGAAAAATCAGATGGAAATGTGGCAATATTGGTGTAACGCCCCGTGCCATCATTCTTCCACAATCGGCTCTGGTTTGGTGAGCTTGCCCGCGTTCCAAGCATGATGTCAAGGTCAAGGTCGTTGTCGATATCAAGGAACAAGATATCCATCTGTTCGCCAACGTTGCCGACTGGCAAATAGCCCGACGTTGCTGTGAACACGCCGGCTCCGTTATTTAGATAAAGCTGTGGCTGCCCAGATCCAAATCGCGTGGTTCCGTTGTTGCAGAAGACCAAGTCAAGATCGCCATCGTTGTCGACATCACCAAACTGCGCACGCGCGCTCGACATGGTGGTAACTGGCAAACGAGTGGATGTTTGGTCGGCGAATACGCCAGACCCATTGTTAATAAGAATCTGCGGGCGCTTGTTGAAGTCATTCGCCAGGATCAAATCCCAATCACCATCACGATCAACATCACCAGCCTCGACGCCGCGATACCAACCAGTGATCCCGGTGGCGCGAGTCGATGTTTCATCGGCAAACACGCCAGCACCGTTGTTCACGTAGACGCGCACTGCAAGGGCTGTGCCTTGCGTGGAATATCCCTGCCCATTCGCCCACACGATGTCGAGGTCGCCATCGTTGTCGATGTCCACCACGGTGCTTTGGTTGGTGTACTCCGCCTGCACGGGGAATCGGGTGCTCGTCTGCTGAACGAACTGCTGAGCATGCGCAGGGGCGATGACTGACACCGCGGCCAACACTGCTAGTCCCACAACCCGGCTTGCGTACATTCGACTCCGCATGGCGGCAGTGGTTGGGAAGGGCTGCATGTGCCTGCCAACATAGTCCCAATTCACCGATTACCAAGGCGCGTAAGCCGCGGATTGCGGGCAAAGTCCGTAAACCACCAACAATTCATACCGCGACCGCCGATCTGCTCCGTACGCACCATTGAAACCCGCTCGTTACGATGAACCGCCACCGGGACGTTCCGCCGTGCGAACCACGGGCGCTCTTGGCAGGGGTTGAGCGAGCGATCACTATGGTCGACCATCCGAAATCCACCGCTGGAACGCCGGGCACTTCGGCCAACGATCAACGGTCTCCGCTTCACCGGGCTGCTCGCCGCTTCCTCACGTGGACCGTGCGCGCCATCCTTGCTGTCACCTTTCTGTACATCGCGTTCGGCGCATGGCTGTGGTTCAACGAACCGGTCGTTCGCATTGATCATGTTGCAGCGTTGCGCGCCATGATGCCGGTAGCCGCATCGCCAGAGCAAGCAATGTGGCCGGACTTTCGAGACCAAATGGTGGCCATGGGCCTTGGCGCTGATGATCCCGCACACGAATCGGCCGGCGTTGAGGCAATGGACGCCATGCCGTATCCAGGGAGTGAGCAGTGGGCTGGCGCGCGTGAATGGCTGACGGCCAATGCCGCGCCACTTGCAACACTCCGCGATGCAACGCGCCGTCCGGTGTTTGGATTTCCTATTGGTGTACCGGTGTCCGAAGCGGATGCGCGGCTCCTTGGCAAGAGGCTTCTGCCGAGTGCGAGTTCAAGCGACGCGGTGAGTCCTAGCGAATTTCCGATGTTCAGCATCTTGCTTCCACACTTGGCGCAACTACGTACGGCGGCGCGCGTTCTTGCAGTCGACATGTTCGCCGCAGCGGAGATTGGTGACGGTGAGCGCGCCACACGCGACGCTGAAGCAGGCATAGCTCTCTCGATACACGCGCAAGAAGGTCGTTTCCTTGTGAACGACCTGGTTGGAGTTGCCATGCGCCGCATGACGCTTGGGCGAATGATGGCAT